>DAORTR010000055.1:0-14772 GCA_035432765.1 Pyrinomonadaceae bacterium | reverse complement strand
TACTTGACTACGAATCAAGGGGTCGCATGTTCGAATCATGCCGGGTGTACCACAATATAGAAGGCTGTCTGGAACGCGTCCGTTCCCGGCAGCTTTTTTGCGATCCAAGCGGTCGCAGTTTCCCCGCTTCTTTGTCCAACCGCTCGGTTAAATGTAGAATCTAAAGACCTTGAGGAGATTCCCTAACAATGCACAAGATCGGAATATTTCGTTTGACGGCCGGCGCGGTTTTGCTCGCGTCCCTCTTTGTGATTTTTATGCAGATTGAACCGCGAACGGCGACGGCGGCGGTCGAGAGTCCTGCGTCGAATCCGCTGACCGAAGACTGGACCGGACCTTACGGCGGGATTCCGCCATTCGACAAGGTCAAGATCGCTGATTTCAAACCGGCGTTCGAGACAGCGATGGCTGTGAATCTTAAGGAGATCGACGCGATCGCGAACAATAAAGCGAGGCCGACATTCGCGAACACGTTCGTGCCGCTTGAGGAGTCCGGCCAGATGCTCGCTCGGGTGAATATCATCTTCGGCATTTGGGCGACGAATATGAACTCGCCGGAATTTGCTCCTGTGCAAGCCGAAATGGGGCCGAAGCTTGCCGCGCATTACGACAAGATCGTCCAGAACGGCGCTCTTTTCAAACGCATCGAGGCCGTAAATAATTCGCCTGCGAAGAAGAAACTCACCGCCGAACAGCAGCGGCTCGTAAAGGTCTATTACGAGAATTTTGTGCACGCCGGGGCGAAGCTTGATACCGCAACGAAAGAAGAGGTTTCCAAACTCAATCAGGAACTTGCAAGCCTCTTTGCGAAATTCAATCAGAATCTACAGGGTGAAGAGGGCGAACTTTACGTTCTGATCGATAACGATAGCCAGCTTTCGGGCCTTCCCCAGTCATTGAAGGACGCGGCTGCCGCCGATGCGGCCTCGAAGGGCAAAAATGGCTGGATGATCCGCAACACTCGGTCATCGACCGATCCCTTTCTGACCTACGCCGACGATCGCGGACTTCGCGAAAAGGTCTGGAAGATGTTCGTAAGCCGCGGCGACAATAACGACACACGCGACAACAAGGCGATCATTACGCAGATCCTGAAACTACGGGCGACTCGAGCAAAGCTCTTTGGCTTCCCGACGCATGCTCATTGGATCCTCGAACAGAAGATGGCGAAGACACCCGACAACGCTATGAAATTGATGGAAGCCTTCTGGCCCGCGGCGATCGGTCGCGTTCATGAGGAAGTCGCCGATATGCAGAAGCTTGCGGATGCTGAGGGCAAAGGCGTCAAGATCGAGCCGTGGGATTATCATTACTATATGGAAAAGGTCCGAAAGGAAAAATACGACCTCGACCAGAACGAAGTGAAGCCTTACTTGCAGCTCGACAAGATGCGCGAGGCAATGTTCTGGGTCGCGGGCGAACTCTTCGGCCTTGGATTCAAGAAGGTCGAGGGAGTTCCCGTATTCCACCCGGACGTAACGGTTTATGAGGTTACGGACAAGAAGACAGGCAAGCACATCGGCCTTTGGTATTTTGATCCGTACGCTCGCGACGGCAAAGACAGCGGTGCCTGGATGAATCAGTATCGTGACCAGTCTCGTATTAACGGAAAGGAGATCACGACGATCGTCTCGAACAACTCGAACTTCGTGAAGGCAAAGCCGGGCGAACCCGTCCTCATCTCTTGGGATGACGCGACGACGATGTTCCATGAATTCGGGCATGCACTGCACGGGCTTTCGTCGAACGTTACGTATCCGAAGCTCTCGGGAACTTCGGTGCCGTCCGATTATGTCGAATTCCCTTCGCAGATCCTTGAGCATTGGCTTCCGACGCCGGAGGTATTGAACAAGTTCGCGATCAATTACAAGACGGGCAAACCGATACCAAAAGAACTTGTCGCAAAGATCCAAGCGGCTTCGACGTTCAATCAAGGCTTCGATACGACCGAATACCTTGCAAGCGCTCTTGTCGATATGAAGATGCACCTTGCCGGCGACACGCCCGTCGATCCTGATAAGTTCGAGCAGGAGACGCTTGCTGCGTTGAATATGCCGAAGGAGATCGTTATGCGGCACAGGCCGACGCAATTCCGCCATATCTTCGGGAGCGACGACTATTCTGCCGGCTATTACAGCTATCTCTGGTCGGACGTTCACTCGGCGGATGCCTTCGAAGCATTCACGGAAGCCGGCGGTCCATATGACAAGAAAGTTGCGGCGCGTTTGAAGAAATACGTGTTCTCGATCGGCAATACGATCGATCCGCTCGTGGCGTATAAGCTCTTCCGCGGGCACGATGCCGAGGTCGAGGCGTTGATGAAGGATCGCGGGTTCCCGGTTCCCAAGAAGCCCTAGCTCTTGATACCGAGGTTGCGCATTCTGCGATACAGATGGCTGCGATCGACGCCCATATCTTCCGCAGCCTTTGCTACGTTGCCGTCGAACTGCGCTAGTTTGTGGCGGATGAAATCCCGCTGATACGCGTCGGTCGCGTCCTTGAATTTCTGAAAGCGGAAATGCGCGGCCTCGGCCGTCTCGCCCGATAGTTCGGGTAGATCCTCAGGCAAGATCTCGGCATTACCGGCCATAATGACCACGCGTTCGACCGTATTCTTCAACTCGCGGACATTTCCCGGCCAAGCATATTCCTGTAGCTTCGAGACGGTCGCGTCGGCAAATATTTTCGGATGCTTGCCGTAGTCGGCGCTGAAACGCCGGTTGAAATGCTCGATAAGCTGCGGCACGTCCTCAGGCCTTTCGCGGAGCGGCGGCACTTGGAACGGAATGACATTTAAACGGTAGAAAAGATCGGCGCGAAAGTCACCGTTCTCGATCAGCGAATCCAGTGACTTGTTCGTCGCGGAGATCACGCGGACGTCCACCGTTACGGCCGTGTTGCTGCCGACAGGTTCGAACCGTTGTTCCTCCAAGACTCGCAGCATTTTTGCCTGAACCGTCGCAGACATATCGCCGATCTCGTCTAGGAAAAGCGTTGCTCCGTCGGCTATTTGGAATTTTCCTTTTTTTGCTTTCGTCGCTCCTGAGAACGCTCCTTTCGCATGGCCGAAAAGTTCGCTCTCCACTAATTCCTCAGGGATCGCGGCGGAATTTATCTCGACGAATGCGGCACCGGAACGATGCGATTGATTGTGAATCGCACGTGCGACGAGTTCCTTGCCCGTGCCGCTCTCGCCGGAGATCAGGACGCGTCCTTCGGTCGGAGCGACGATCGATATCTGTTTGCGGAGAGCGCGCATCGCGATCGATTCGCCGACCATCTCGTATTGCACCGCAAGCTCGCGCCGTAGTTGCTTGTTCGCCTGCTCAAGCTTGCGCTGACGGATCGCGTTCTTCACTGTTAGGATGGTGCGTTCAAGGCTGAGCGGTTTTTCGATGAAATCGAACGCGCCAAGTTTTGTCGATCGAACTGCTGTCTCGATATTGCCGTGTCCGGAGATCATCACGACAGCGGCATCGCTTCCCGAATCGGTGAGACGTTCGAGCGTCTTGAGACCGTCAATACCTGAGCCTAGCCAGATGTCAAGCAGAATGCATGAGAACGAATTCTGTTTTACCGCTTCGAGACATTCTTCGCCGGAGACCGCGGTCGAAACGATGAAATCTTCGTCCTCGAGTACGCCGCGGAGCGTCTCGCGAATACCACGTTCGTCATCGACAATAAGGATCTTCTCCAACATAAAAAGCTTTATGATCCCGGCAATTCGATCGTGAACTTTGCGCCGCCGCCCGAATTCGCAGCGGCGAAAATGCGGCCTTTGTGCTCCACAATTATCCTTCTTACGATCGCGAGGCCCAAGCCCGTCCCGCGCCCTTTGGTCGAATAATACGGCTGAAAGATCTTCGGCAGATCCGAAGGCGCGATGCCGTTCCCGTTATCTGCAACTTCCGCGACGATAAGGTCGCGGGCGGCGTCGAACCGTGTCCGTATATCGATACGCTTCTCCGCCCCTCCGTTGGCGAACGCCTCGACCGCGTTCTCAATTAGATTAACGAAAACTCGGCCAAGCTGCTCGTCGTCGATCGGGATTTCGGGCAAGTTCTCGGAAAGCCGCACGTCGAGTTCGATATCCGAATGCCTCCCTTCGTAGGAATTTACGGCCTGCAAGACCGCGTCGTTGACTGAGCCGACCGTGAGTTTAACGTCCGGAAGACGGGCGAATCGCGAGAATTCATCCACCATCGACTTCAGCGACGCGACCTCGCGAAGGATCGTTTCAGTGCTCTGAGCGACAACGTCGCCGATCGCCGGACGATCAGGATTCTCCGATGTGTGCTCGCTGCCGAAACGCTTTGCGATACGTTCTGCCGAGAGTTGGATCGGCGTGAGCGGATTCTTGATCTCGTGCGCCATGCGCCGTGCAACTTCCTGCCACGCTGCTGCACGCTGAGCCGAAATAAGCTCCGAAAGATCTTCGAGAACAAGTACGACGCCGCCTCCCGACGGCAACGCGGTTGCAGATAGGGCCGCCATTATTTCGCGTCCGGCACCGCGCCCGTCGAGCGTGATCTGCTCGGCCGCACGGCCGACACGTCGAGCACGGTTGAGCAACCGCGTTACGATCACAGCGCCGTCCGCATCGAATAAAGATTCGCCCGAGACTTGAGTAACATTCGGATCGGTCTCGTTCAATATCGCCGAAGCCGCCGGATTTATACTCGTAACCCGATTCTCAGAATCGAAGGCGACCACGCCTGTCGGCAGACTCGCGAGTATAGTCTCAATGTATTTCTTACGGTCTGTCAGCTCGGTCGAATTCGATGCAAGCGTCGCTGACATCTCGTTGAATGCCGCGACAAGCAGCTCCAGCTCATCCTCGGCGAGAGCGTTCACTTGATAGCCCAAATTGCCGCCCGCGACCTCTTTTGCACCGCCCGCAAGAGCTTGGATCGGGATCGTAATGCCGCGAGCCACGTAAAATGCGATCCAGGACGACGCAAACATCAGCACGAAAGTGAGCACACCGAGCGTCAAAAGCCCGACCTGACGAACGGTCACCTGCTTCTCTTTCAGTTCGTCGAATTCACGCAAACTGCTGTCAACGATCTGACTCACTGTCTGCTCGCCGAAAGGGTCCGGGATTATTACGAGCGTGCGCCCGCCCGGCATTTCGGCCATCGCGACATCGAATCCGCGGCCATCGCGAAAGTTTGTGTCCTCGGTCTGCCCGGCGTGGATCGAATCCACCACCTTCGAGAGTTCTTCACGCTGAGCGTCCGGGACCTCGCGTTCATATGAATCGATCGTATGGCCGTCGCCCGCGACGATCTCGATATAGGAAAGATTTCCCGCCACGGCGACCCTCGCAAGATCGTCGTTCGTGAGGCTTCGCGTCCCGAATGAAGAGGCTAGCATCTGTGCGGATTCATCGAGCTTTGTCGTACGGTCGCTCAGCGAATGGCCTTGTACCTCCCTCGCTTGGCGAACGACATTCTCGGGTATCTGGGTGAACCAACGCTCGAGCGCCCGATTCATAAAAAGATACGAGAAAACTGCCATCGCAATGATCGGCAAGAGGCTTACAAGGAAGAAATAGAAGAGCAGACGCGTCTTGATCTTCGATCCGAGTTTCAGCGCCTTTCGCTCGCGGGCGAGTTTTACGATGCTCCGAAGGAAGATGAACCCAAAGACGATGAGGGCGATAAAATTGAACGATGACAGAGCGTAAAGGAGTAGCGTGTCGCTTGTCGTCTCGACGGACAGGTTCTTCCACAGATTCGATGTTTGCAGGAGGATCAAGAAAACGAAAAGCAGAAGCACGATCGCGCCCAATATCCAGGGTGAAAATCGCTTCTTCTTGGGCTTTTCGGAAGTGTCCATTACGCTTTGGATGTTATCATAAACTATTCTCCGACATAGAGATGAGCAGGACGAAACAAGAGCCGCGCCGGCGACTCGCTGGGTCTTACCTTAATGACAATTTCTACAGTTTTCTTCGACACGAACGGGCTAATACGAAGCGGCTGGCGCTCTCTCTTCTTCCTCGTACTTTACGGCGCTGTTTCTGTCGTGTCGCAGGCCTTTCTGATCGTTGCGACCGCACATTTTATGAAGGAGACGGGCGACCAGCGGCTGCTAGGGCTTGCGGGGCTTTTTGTCGGCACGACTCTTGCCGGAGCGTCCGCTTGGGGATGCGGTTGGCTCTTTGAAAAGCTTCCATTTGCGGCCTTCGGTGCGTCATTCTCAAAGGGTTGGCTCAAACATTTCGCCATCGGCAATCTTCTCGGGTTCTTAGCGATCATGGCAGCGATCTTACCGGCGTTCATCGATGGGAACTTAAGATTCGCGGTCAGCTCGGAGCCTGCTTCGGTCCTCGCGTATCAGATCGGGCTCTCGCTCGTCTTTTTTGCGTTCGGAGCCGCTTTCGAAGAAGCTCTTTTCCGCGGCTACGTTCTTCAAACTTTCGCCCGCAGCGGCTTTGCGTGGCTGGCGATCGTTCTCACTTCGCTTCTCTTCGGCGCCGTACACCTCGCGAACCCCGCCGCGGACTGGGTCTCGACCGTGAACACCATCCTCGCAGGTGTTGTGTTCAGCGTCGCGTACTTAAAGACCCTCGACCTGTGGCTTCCATTCGGCCTGCACTTTATGTGGAATTTCGCTCAAGGCTCGATCTTTGGTGTCGAGGTCAGCGGACTGAAGTTCCTCTCGCCGATCTCGCTTTTCGTCGAGACGGATCACGGACCGAAATGGCTAACGGGCGAAAGCTACGGCATTGAAGGAAGCGTCGGGTGCACCATCGCCCTTCTATTGTTGATCGCGGCGATCTACTTCATCCCGTCGCTAAAACCCGACGAAAAACTTAGCGAACTCTCTCGGCATCCGCTGCCTACGCCGCCTGTATCTTAAAGCTAATGTCCGTCGCACGTGCCGAATGCGTTAGCTTTCCGACGGAGATCAGGTCAACGCCGGCTTCCGCGAATGAGCGAACGCGGTCGAGCGTCATATTCCCGGAGGCTTCGATCAAGACACTCGGGTTCAGGTTCCGTGCCATATCGACGAGTTTTGCGGCCTCTTCGGGCGTTTGATTGTCCAGCATCACGATCTCGGCACCGGCTTCGATCGCTTCGCGTAGTTGCGCCCAGTTCGTGATCTCGACCTCTACCTTATGAAGGTGTCCGGCGAGGCTCCTTGCTGCATTTACAGCCTCGGTAATACCGCCGGCGAGTGCGATGTGGTTGTCCTTGATCAAAATTCCGTCATCAAGGCCCATTCGGTGATTCTTGCCGCCGCCGACAACGACCGCGTATTTTTCGAGCATTCGCAATCCCGGCGTTGTCTTTCTTGTATCAACGATCGCCGCGGCCGTGCCTTCGATAGCTTTTACGAATTGCCTCGTCAACGTCGCCACGCCCGACATACGCTGCAGCAGATTTAGCGCGAGCCTTTCGCCCGTGAGCAGAACGTCCGCATAACCGCTCAGCGTTCCGATGACCGTTCCTTCCTCGACCTCATCGCCCTCGTTAAAGGTCGTCTCGATCTCAGGTGAATCCGGATCGAGGTGAAAGAACACGGCTTCTGCGACGTCAAGGCCGCAGACGACCATATATTCCTTCGCCAGGAACCGGCCGCTGCCCATCTTGTCGGACGGCACGCAGGAGCGCGTCGTAATGTCGCCGCGGCCGATGTCCTCGGCAAGGAACTGTCCGATAGACGCCATCAATTCACTGCTGTCGAGCATATTCATAAATGACAATCATACGTTACCGAAAAATAGTGTCAATTAGCTCCGGTTTCAATTGACACTAAGGCCGTTTCAGGCTACGCTCTTCCATCAGTAAAAACGACCTTGATATCAACCTTTTTGGAGAGAACATTTCTATGCGCAATGCCGCAAGCCTTTTGATCGTCGCTGCCGTCATTTTCACGGCAGCTTTTGCCTGTAATATGAGCAGCGCGAACCTCAGCAGCCTAAAAACAGGCAAAGACCCGGATGCAAATAGCGCGTCAGCGAAGTTTGCCGCCGGAGACACGATCTACGCCGTTGCCGAGGTCGCCAATAACCCTGGAAAGGTGAAAGTAAAGATGTATATCCAGGTCGAGAATATGGCCGGCGTAAAGCCCGGTACGATCATCGATAACAGCGTCGTCAATCTCGACATCGACGGCGACGCGGTTGCGAAGTACAAATATGAGACCGTCTCGGACACCGCGGGCGGCACGTTCCAGATCATCGCCGAAATGTATAACGAGAACGGCGAGAAAAAGGATTCGAAAGCGGCAACCGTTACCGTCGCGCCGGGAACTCCCGCCTCGTCCGACGAAGATTAGATTAGATCTTTCGTGCACAAGGCTCGAACTCTGCCGCTTCCATTTACGGACGAGCGAAGTTCGAGCCTTCTCTTTCCTTTAGTTCAACGCGGCGATATTTAGCGTGAGTGCCTCTGTCTGCTGCTCGATCTCGTCTTTTCGCTCTCGCAGTTCCCTAACTTTCTCCGCCGGCGCGCGCTCTACGAAATTCGCGTTCGAGAGCTGCCCTTCAAGTCGCGCCAATTCCGTCGCGAGTTTCTCGATCTGATTCTGCAAACGGTTGCGTTCCTTTTCGAAATCGATCAGCCCTTCGAGCGGAACCGCGATCTCAGCACCGCCCGCGAGGACCGCTTTCGCCGACGCTTTCGGAACAAAAAGCGTGTTTGACAGGACGAGTTCAGAAGCTCTCGCAAGTTTCAATATCTGCTCCTCATTTGCCGCAAGGATGTCGCGCAACTCGGCAGTTCCGCCCAAATGCACAACGAACTTGATCGACGGCGGGATATTCATTTCAGCGCGTATATTTCGGACCTTCGTGATCACCTCGACCACCGCCGAGATCTCGTTCTCCGCCATTTCGTCGATGAAGTGCGCCTCGCCCTTCGGGAAATCGGCGAGCATGATCGTTTTATCGGCGTTCGAATAGGCCGGATTGTGCAAGCTCCGGCCGACGCCCGGCAACTTTTGCCAAAGTTCCTCGGTCAAGTACGGCATAAATGGGTGCAGAAGCCGAAGAGCTTGCTCAAGCACGGAAAGGATGAACGAACTCGCGTCCGCATCGCCGCTTGTGATCTCATCCTTCTTGAGTTCGATATACCAATCGCAGAAATCGTCCCAAAAGAAATGATAAAGGAGCGAGACGGCTTCGTGATACTGATAGGTCTCGAGGGCGTGGTTGACCGCCTGCGACGTGCGTGTGAGCCGCGAAAGTATCCAGCGATCCGCCGCAGCCATTGACCTGACCGTCGTCAGATCGAACGGCCTGATCGCTGCGTTGTCAGAATTCAAAAGGCAGAAGCGCGTCGCGTTCCAGATCTTGTTCGCAAAATTGCGGTAAGTCTCGATCAGCAGATCGTTCCACTTGATGTCTGCGCCCGTCGCGATCGACGCCAGATATATTCGCGTCGCGTCAACGCCGAATTTATCGAACATCTCGATCGGATCGACGCCATTGTTCCTCGACTTCGACATCGGCTTGCCGTCCTTGCCGAGAACGGTTCCCGTAACGACGACGTCGCTGAACGGTATCTTGCCCGTGAATTTCTTCGTCAGCATAACCATTCGAGATACCCATAGAAAAATAATGTCGCGACCCGTTACGAGAACATTCGTCGGCAGGAACTTATCGAGATCGGGCGAGTCGGCTATGTCGTTTTTGCCGGTCCAACCGAGTGTTGAAAATGCCCACAATCCGCTCGAGAACCACGTGTCCAGCACGTCCTGATCCTGCCGTAATTCCTTGCCGCCGGCCTTCTCGCGCGCTTCAGCCTCGCTCATCGCGACAAATACATTTCCTTCGTCGTCATACCAAGCAGGTATCTGATGTCCCCACCAAAGCTGCCGAGAGATCGTCCAATCCTTTAGATTTTCGAGCCAGTTCGTATAGACCTTTTCGTGCGGGACCTGCGGGAAAAAATGCGGTACACCTTCGCCCCGCATAACTTCGAGGGCGATGTCGCGCATATCTTCCATTTTGACGAACCACTGTTCGCTTAAGATCGGTTCGACGATCGTCTTACAGCGTTCGCAAACAGGCAGAGTGATCTCGTAATCCTCGATCTTTTCGAGCAGGCCGAGTTCCTCGAACCGCGCAACTACCTTTTCACGGGCCTCGAATCGATCAAGTCCTTCGAAATCCGCGCCGGCCGCGGCGTTCATCCGACCTGCTTCGTCCATCACGAGCAGTTGCTCAAGGTCGTGCCGTTCGCCGACGAGATAGTCGTTCGGGTCGTGCGCGGGCGTGATCTTCACCGCGCCGGTACCAAACTCAGCGTCAACGTATTCGTCTGCAATGATCGAGATCTTGCGGTTCGTGAGCGGCAGCTCGATCATCTTCCCGATCAGATCTGCATAACGCTCGTCGGACGGATTCACGGCAACGGCAGTATCGCCGAGCATCGTTTCAGGCCGCGTAGTCGCAACAACAAGAAATGGAGCGCGGATCGCAGAGCGCAGGCCTTGATCCTCAGAATCTCCTGTCGCCTGTCTCCTGTCTCCCGTCTCGGCACTGTAAACGGGATATTTTAAGTAATAAAGCTTCCCGTCTTTCCGAGTCTCTTCTTTTACCTCGAGGTCGGAGAGGACGGTCTTGTCCTTCGGACACCAATTCACGATGCGAAGGCCTCGATAGATATTTCCTTCCTCATAGAGCGAGACGAACACGCTCCGGACGGCGAGAGAGAGAGCCTCGTTCATCGTGAATCTCTGCCGCGACCAATCGACCGACGCTCCTTCGCGACGCATTTGTTCCGTGATCGTATCGCCATACTGCTCTTTCCATTTCCAAGCCCGACGCACGAACTCCTCGCGGCCGATATCTATGGGAGACTTGCCTTCGTCCTTTCGAAGCTGCTCGACGACCTTACGCTGTACGGAGATGCCTGCGTGATCCGTTCCCGGCAGCCATAGCGTGCGAAAGCCCTGCATACGCTTCCAACGCGCCAGCACGTCCATCAGAGTGTGCTGGAGCGCATGCCCCATATGCAGGCTGCCCGTTACGTTCGGCGGCGGAATGACGATCGAATAGGTCGGTGCCGACTCATCCTCATTGATCTCGGGGGCAAAGAAGCCTTTCTCTTCCCAGGCTTTGTATCGGCCTTCGGCGGTCTTTGGGTCAAATGCCTTAGCTAGTTCCATATAAAGCGTCCAAAAATATTAATTCTAAAACAAGATAGGGCGGTTTACAGCATCGGCTGAAAACCGCCCTTCACGATACTACGAATTTTACGGTCAATGCCGCTTGCTTTCCTCGTCCAACGCTTCGCGTATGAGCTTTTCAGCTATGCGCGGGACGGCTTCGCGTGCGGCCTCGCGAACTGCCTTCTCAGACAGCCTGTCCATCACTCGCTGAGCGATCGCCTCGATCAAAGCCGGCGGAAATGTTGTTTCAGAAACGTCGGCGGTTCGGTCCGCCGAAGGAAGCTCAACTTCGGCGTCGTCAAGCTCGAATTTGACCGCTTGAGAAACCTCTGCGTTCTGCGGCGTGATCGCGGCAACATCCCCGAAAGGGTCGATGTCCTCCACGGGAATTTCGGGGTCTTCAATGGTCGGATATTCCGTGCTTTCCGGTTCCGCCTGTTCCTGGAACCGAAAAGTGTCGATCAGTTCATCGTCGCCCGCGGCAAAATCGTAAACCCGGTCGAGGGCATCCTCGCCCGTTAAGAGCAGTGCGACCTCATTTTCCGGCTCGGGAGTCCCGACATCAAACTGATCTTCAGCGAGAACAAACGGTTCGTGCGGCACGAGCGTCTGGACTTCCGGAGCGGCGTCCATTTGGCGTGTGATCTCGTCGAGATCGTGATTTAAATCGGCAACCGAGTCTGCGGCGTGAGGTTCGAAATGCTCGTCGGCCGCAGCCTCAGCATCGGCCGACGGTTCGGGAAACGAATCGGCGATCAGATCGTCCGGTTCCGGCACCGAAGACAGAGCGTCCCCGAACTCTTGCGTTATCTCGTTCTCGACCTCGATATCCGGATCGTCCTCAACGATCGAATCTGCGTAAAGACTCTCGATATCCTCGGTCTCGAACTGCCGGACTTCGCGAAAATCCTTGACCGAAAGAAGCTCACCGACCTTCGCAACGACATCCCGAAGCGACTGGAAGGGCTTCGTGAAATAATGATCCGCACCTACGCGGGACGCTTCGCCGGGGTCGAACGCTTCGAATGAACCGACGACAAGGATGACAGGGATCGTCCTCGTGGAATCATCGCCCTTTATCATCTCGCAAAGCTGATAACCGCCCATTCCAGGCATATTGATATCCGCGATAACGCAATCCGGCGAGATCTCGACGAATTTTTCCATCGCAGAGTTACCGTCGCCGACGGTTATAACGTCGTAGCCCTCCTCGGCAAAGGTGAGTTCGATGACTTTGCGAATTGCGACCGAATCATCGGCCAGTAAGAGTTTTACTTTTTCCACAGGTGAATATTATCGTAAAGACGTCCGGTCAAGCGCGAGTATCGGACGAGCCGCGATCGATGGAATATTTTAGCAGATTGGCCGGCGACTTACACTACTTCGGAAGGCGTACAAGGTCGATCGCAAGTTCGAGTGCCGCGGTCATATTCTCTGCGTTCGCAATGCCTTTGCCCGCAATATCATAAGCGGTCCCGTGATCGACGGAGGTCCGCAGCACCGGAAGCCCAAGCGTTACGTTTACGGCACGGTCGAAGGCCGTCGTCTTTACGGGGATCGTCGCTTGGTCATGATACATCGCGAGAACCGCATCGAACTTCCCGCGTTGGGCATTGAAAAATACGGTGTCAGCAGGATGCGGCCCCGAAACATCGATCCCTTCCGCAAAGCATTCCTCGATCGCCGGTACTATCCTTTCACTTTCTTCGCGGCCGAACATACCGCCTTCCGACGCATGCGGGTTGATACCCGCAACCGCAATGCACGGTTTACGTCCGAGAAGTTTTGTAAATTCGCGATCGCAAAAGCGGATAAGCTTGGCGACGCGCTCTGCAGTTACAAATGCGATCGCTTCCGTCAGCGGCAGATGCGTTGACATCAGAGCAACGCGAAGCGTACCGGCGAAAAAGCTCATCGCAAATTCATTTGTATCGGTAAGGTGCGCTAGGAATTCCGTGTGGCCCGGAAAATTGAAACCCGCGAGCTTGATCGCGTTCTTGCTGATCGGGGCCGTAACTATTGCGTCGATCTTGTCCGCTTTCCAAAGCTCGACCGCCCGAACGATATTCTCTGCCGCTGCCTTGCCCGTCACTGCGGAATCGATCCCATAAACGATCTCCTGCGGGAGATTCGCAAGGTCTTCGATGGTGATGGCGTCTAAAACAGAATTTCCCTGTGAAAAACGATAGGCGACGGCTCGTAAATGAGCGGCGTCGCCTACAAGAATGATGTCGGCTGCATCGCGAAGGTTCGCGTCTTCGAGAGCTTTGACCGCGACTTCCGGCCCGATGCCTGCGGCATCTCCCGTGGTGATCGCGATTCGCGGCTTCAACGTCATAGCCTGATTATCGGCCATTTACGCAAAAAACCGTAATGCGCTTAGTCGGCCTGCCGGCGAAGGAACGTCGGCGTTTCGAGATCGTCATTGCCGATCGCATCCGGGATCGGCACAAAGTTCGCCCGAGCGTTCGCCGCGACGGCAACCGCCTCGACGACCTTCGGCGAAGGGAGCGAAACCGACGCAGCGGTATCAAAACCGGTCGCAATGACCGTGATCTTGATCTCGCTCGCCATATCGTCCTTGATGACGCTGCCCCAAATGATGTCCGCGTTATCGTCGGCCTCGTTTTCGATCATTCCGATCGCATCCTCGACCTCGCTCAAGATCATATCCGGACCGCCTGTTACATTGATGAGAGCAGCTTTTGCGCCCTTGATCGAATTCTCTTCGAGAAGTTTGTAATCGAGAGCGGCGCGCATCGCCTTTGACGCAGCCTCTTCGCCCTCGCCTCGGCCGACGCCCATCAAGGCTACGCCCTTACCGCGCATCACGGAAGTAACGTCCGCGAAATCAAGATTAATGATGCCCGGCGTCATAATGAGGTCGGTAATGCCCTGAACGGCCTGCAATAGAACGTCGTCGGCACGTCGGAACGCATCGAGGATCGTGATCTTCTCTTCGACCTCGCGTAGCTTTGAATTCGGTATCGTAATAAGCGTGTCCACGACACCGCGAAGATCGGCAAGCCCTTCCTCGGCCTGCGCCATTCTTCGACGGCCTTCGACCGTGAAAGGTTTCGTAACGACGGCGACCGTCAAAGCGCCGAGTTCCGTCGCAAGCGATGCGACGACAGGAGCAGCGCCCGTTCCCGTTCCGCCACCCATTCCGGCGGTAACAAAAACCATATCCGAGCCTTCGAGAATGTCGAGCAGCTTTTGATGATCTTCAAGCGCGGCAGCTCGGCCGGTCTCTGGATTCGAGCCAGCTCCGAGCCCGCGTGTGGACTTAGTACCGAGCTGGATCTTCATCGGAGCCGACGACGCCTCGAGCGCCTGCAGGTCCGTATTTGCCACGATGAACTCGACGCCTTTGATGCCGGCCTCGATCATTCGATTCACCGCGTTGCCTCCGCCGCCGCCAACGCCGATCACTTTGATCCGCGCACCGGTTATCGGCGGTTCATCAATAAACATTTTGATCCCTGTATTGCTCACTTGCAGGCCATCCTCCTAAGGTCGAATCAGCTAAACTTTCAGTATTGTCGTTGGGGAACGCGAAGTCCTTAAGCTCTTAAACTGTCGCAACTATATGTAGTGCTGACGGCTAAAGAGCATACAACGATTGGTGATAAAAAGCCAATCGAA
>DAORTR010000054.1:0-14856 GCA_035432765.1 Pyrinomonadaceae bacterium | reverse complement strand
AAGAACACGAGAAACGCCTCAGTGAACTCCAGCATCTCAGCTTTCCATCAGACGACGAACAGAACGAAGAAACTACCTTGAAACGGCAGAAACTCGCCATCAAAGACGAAATTTATGCAATGATGCATCATGCGGAGGCAGGACATTAGGACGATGATATCCTTGCCCATCTAAATAGATCGAAAAAGGCATCCCGGCAATCCGCCGCGGTGCCTTTTTACTTTCCGCAGGTTCCGACCGCGTACGCCGAAACGCTGACCGGTGAGAGTATATACACTCGACCGCCGCCGCTTCCGGCCGCGATCGTCTCATTGTCGAGTTGGATCTGCGAATCGACTCTGCCGCTCTCGGTCACTATAGCCGTCGCTGTTTTTGTGTTCTCGACAAATACCAGCAACCGATTGTCGTCTAGGACCGCCGTGCCGCGAACCCTGCCGGGAAGCCGAACCTTCCAGTTGACGTGGCCCGAACTTTGACCGATCGAATAGAGAAAATTGTCATACGATGACGCGATCAGTCGCCCGTCAAGTTCATTGATCCCGCGTATCTGCGCACCCGCGCGATATTTCCATTTCGCTTTCGAACCGTCATCGGCGTCAAGCCGTAATATCTCCCCGCGGTCATCGGCAAGAAAAACGCTGTTATCTTCAAGGAGTACGACCTGAGCGGGTCGTTTGATCTCGAGCGAGAACCGTGATTCGCCTCCCGCAAGCGTTACGCCCGCAACCCTTTTGTCGCCGGTCGCGACGACCAGAAGGGAACCGCTGATCTTAGGAACCGCGGTCAATCCGCCCGCGAACGTCAATCTCCATTTCAGATCGCCCGAAGCACCGTCGTAGCCCGCAGTTTCGCCGCTGCTCGCCGCCGCAGTGATGACCGCTTCGGCGCCGTTGAGATAGACCGACCCCGATCCGTCGAGTTCAGCTTTCCACACGAGGATGCCCGTCTCTTTGCTAAGGACGCGCAGCGTCGCGCGTTTCGAGGCGACAGACGGCGCCGGGCGGGTCGCAATGGCTACGTGGGAATCGACTATCGCAATATTCGAGACGACTTCGCCCCCGAATTCGGCACTCCAAAGCTTCGCTCCCGATACCGCATCGACCGCGATCAAGGCTCCGTTGTCCGTCGTAACGTAGATCGCCTTTGCATCCGCCGCAGCGAACCGAAAATAAACGTCATTATCGGCGTAGTTCCAGCATTTGATCGGATCGGCCCCGTGTTTCTTTCCAGACGGTTCAACCGTTTGCGGACGCACCGAGGTGGCGACAAACAGTACGAGAACGCATCCAAAAATAGCCGTGAAGAACTTCATTTGCCAGCGAATCAAACAGGCCCTTGCGGGCAAAAGGTCAATTCTAGCACGAGCCTCTTTGACCGTGATATATTTGAAGCTATACTTGTCCGAATAGTTCGAAAAAATATCACCATCTGAGGAATCTGAATGTCGTTCAATAAGATCATCGTTGTTGGGAACCTTGGCAAAGATCCCGATCTCCGTTACACCCCGCAAGGCATCGCTGTTTGCAGTTTCACAATGGCGACCAACGAAAAGAGACGCGATAAATCCGGCGAATTGCAGGATGTGACCACTTGGTTCAAGATCACGCTCTGGCGCCAGCAGGCCGAGAACGCAGCGAAATACCTCACCAAAGGTTCGGCCGTCTATATCGAAGGGCGCCTGCGGATCGAGGAATGGACCGACCGCGAAAACAACAATCGATACACGCTCGATGTCCAGGCGACCGATATGCAGTTCATCGGGTCACGCGGCGGCGGCGAATATTCCGGAGGCGGCGGCGAGGACGATCATCAGCCTCAGTACACCGGAGGCGGCCAAGCCTCATCGTCGAGCGCCGGAGCGGCACCGGCTTCGTCCGCAACCCCGGCCGACGACGACATCCCGTTCTAGGCACCGACCACGGACGCCCAACTTCGGACCGGACGCCCTCGTCCGCAATGGCTCCGCAAGGAGCCAAATATGTCGGTAGCCCGCACGTTCGTAAGGGCAAGGCCGTGTCGGTAGCCCGCACGTGAGTAAGGGCTCACCGTTCGCCTCACACACCGTCCGCCCCGTCCGCATTGCCCTGAATTGCCACGGCTTTCAAGCCGTGAATTTGGTCGGAACGCGGACGCCCTCGTCCGCAATGGCTCCGCAAGGAGCCAAATATGTCGGTAGCCCGCACGTCAGTAAGGGGCTCAGCGCTCGCCTCGAACCCCAGACGCCACGTCCGTTCCGGCTCCGTTAGGAGCCAAATGTTTGTAGCACCGTCCATCATCGCCACCTCGGAGGCGGCTCTGCCGCCAACTTCCTCTGTCGCGTGCAAAGCACGCTTCCGTTGGATTTTGACTCGTCGTTCTACACATTCTGCTCCGCTCCGTGTGTAGCTAAATTCTTACCGCGTGCAAAGCACGCTTCCCGGGAGGCAGAAGACGGGAGACGGGAGACAAGAGAACTCACTATCAAATTTTCAAAGAACGACCAACCATCAACAAGCTTACCCAATCGCGGTTGCGCATTTGAAGCACGTTTTTCACGTTTTGTATCAAATTGCACAAAACGACACAAAATTCACAAAACGCACAAAACGGACAAAACGAACAAACGGCTAGACCCATTCGCCCATTTTTCGGAATTTCTTATAGCGGTCGCTAACGAGTGCTTTTGCATCCTTTTTGGAGAGTTCGTCAAGAGTCGCTACAACACGCTTTTTCAGCGTTTCGGCGATCTTGTCAAAGGCGGTTTGAGAATCTTTATCATCTTCGACCGGCATTTTCCACGGCTCTGGCTCCGGGATGATCTCGTCAATGATGTCGAACTTCTTCAAGCTGTTGGCAGTGAGCTTTAGTCCTTCGGCGGCATCGGGCGCGCGACCAGCATCTTTCCAGAGGATAGCCGCGCAACCCTCGGGCGTTATCACCGAATAGACGGCATTCTCCATCATCAAGACTCGGTCACCGATCCCGATGGCGAGGGCGCCGCCGGATCCTCCTTCGCCAAGCACGACCACGACGACCGGGACCTTGAGCGCCGCCATTTCACGCAGGTTGAACGCTATCGCCTCGGCCTGTCCGCGTTCCTCTGCATCGATGCCGGGATAGGCGCCCGGCGTGTCGATTATCGTTACGATCGGGCGTCCGAATTTCTCTGCCATCTCCATCACCCGAAGGGCCTTGCGATAGCCCTCGGGCTTTGACATCGCGAAATTCCGGTGCCGCCGCTCGTTGATGTCGCGCCCTTTCTGCTGGCCGATGACGCAAACCTCGCGACCATCGAGCCGAGCAAAACCCGTTACCATCGCCGGATCGTCCGCATAACGACGGTCGCCGTGGACCTCGATAAAGTCGGTGAAGACCGTGCTGAACAGATCCATTGCATAAGGACGCTCGGGATGACGCGCCGTTTGGACACGCTCAAAAGCAGTTGTCATAAGGGGTTATTTTAACACTTTCAGTGCCATTTCACGCTGCAGCCGAACGACTCTATTTGATTGAGAATACTCGGCGAAAGCTGGATCCTAGTGGCCGGCGAATGGAGCTTTACATCGACGCCGTGATCTGCAAGGTCGAGATAGACGCCGCAGCGGCCCGGATTGTCCGTCAGTAGCACGAAAAGCCCTTCCATCGTGTCGCGTCGAGCAAGCTTTTCCGGGATGTTGATCGAGATCGAACTCGCGTTTGCCATCGCGGCTTCAGTTAGGGAAATAACGTCGGAGATAATGACCGTTACGTCCTGATTTTCGCTCGATTCGACCTTGCCCGAAATGACGACAACTTGATCGTCCTGAAGTAGTGCGCTGAATTTGGTGTATGACTCGGACCACGCGACGCATTTCGCATTTCCCGAACGGTCTTCGAGCCGCAGTGTGCAGAACCGCTTGCCGTTCTTGCTGTAACGAACCGCAGACGCCGTTACGACACCCGCAACGCGGATAAGATCGCGGGAATTTGCCTCCGCCGCCGCCGAGATCGGCGGAACGCCCGAAGCTTCCAATTCCAATGCGAACGCATCGATCGGATGGGCGTAAAGGTAGAAGCCGATCGCGGCTTTTTCATTCTTCGCCATTTCGTCAAGCGACCACGCAGGTGCATCCGGCAACGGAACTTCGACCGCCTCACTATCGTTCTGCGCTACCGCAAAAAGACCGTCCTGTCCGCGTTCACGATCCTCTGCGGCACGGGCTCCGGCCTGCATCGCCGGGCTGACGTGGGCGTTAAGCCTCGCACGCCATTTTGCGAGCGGTTCATCGTCAGCACGCAAGGTATCGAACGCACCCGCCGCGATCAGGCTCTCGATGCCGCGGCGATTCACAGAACCGGAGGGCAGTCGCGAGACGACATCGGAGAGAGAAGCGAACTTCCCGCCCGCCTCGCGTGCAGCAATGATCGCCGAAACGCTGTTCGTCCCCAAACCTTTGATCGCGCTCAAACCGAATCTCACCGCCGAATCCGACGGAGTGAATCCCAGCCCGCTCTCATTGATGTCCGGCGGCAGGAGTTCGAGTCCCATTTGCTTCAACTCGTTCGAATACTTAAAGACTTTTGCCGCGTCGTTGGCTTCGTGTGAAAGTACAGCGGCGTAAAAGTACGCGGGATGATGAGCTTTCAAATATGCCGTTCGGAAGGCGACAAGCGCATACGCGATACTGTGGCTGCGGTTGAAGCCGTAATTGGCGAACTTGGCCATCAGCTCAAAGATATCAGTCGCCAACCGCTTTTCGATCTTCCTTGCGACGGCCCCCGCAACGAACTTGTCGCGGTGTTTTGCCATCGCCTCGATCTTCTTCTTGCCCATCGCACGGCGCATCAGGTCGGCGTCGCCAAGGCTGTATCCAGCGAGTTTCTGTGCGATCTGCATGATCTGTTCCTGATAGACGAAGACGCCGAACGTCGGCTTTAAGAATTCCTCCATCTCGGGAACCAGATACTCGACTTCTTTGACGCCGCGGCGACAGTCAACAAAATCGTCGATCATTCCGCCGTCGAGCGGGCCGGGGCGGTATAGAGCGTTTAGTGCCGATAGATCTTCGAGGTCTTCGGGACGCATACGACGGCATATATCCTGCATTCCCGAAGATTCGAATTGGAATACAGCGTCCGTTCTGCCTTCGGCAAAAAGCCGCATCGTATCAGGATCGTTCGTCGGAATTGTTTTCCAGTCGATCGTCGTGCCGGTACGCTCCCTTAAGTCCTTTAGGCAGTCCTCGATAATAGTGAGCGTTGTAAGCCCCAGAAAATCCATCTTCAGCATCCCGACGCTTTCGAGATCGCTCATCGGATACTGACTCGTTAATTCATCCTTTGCAGAGATCGCGACCGGAACGAGTTCGTGCAGTGGTTTCGGACTGATGACGACGCCCGCAGCGTGTACGGATGTATGCCGCGAACAGCCTTCGACGCGTTTTGCAAGATCGAACAATCCGCGAACCCGAGCGTCTGATCCGATCATCTGCTTGAGTTCCGGCACCTCATCGACCGCCTGATCGAGACTGATATTTCGGCCACGGCGCGGCGGCGGCAGGAGTTTTGCGACGCGTTCGACCTCACCGACGGACATCCCAAGAACACGGCCTACGTCTTTGACCGCGGCCCGCGACGCCATCGTACCGAACGTTACGATCTGGCAAACAGAATCGCGTCCGTAAAGTCGCGTTACGTGATCGATGACCTCGCCGCGTCCGCGAATGCAAAAATCGATGTCGATATCTGGCATCGAAATTCGTTCGGGATTGAGAAAACGTTCAAAAAGGAGTTCGTGTTCGATCGGATCGACGTCCGTGATCCGCAAGCAATACGCGACGAGCGAACCCGCGGCCGAACCGCGCCCCGGCCCGACCGGAATATTCTGTTCGCGGGCATATCGAATAAAATCCCACACGATCAAAAAGTAGCCAGGGAAGCCCATACCTTTGATCGTGTCGATCTCACGCGTAAGTCGTGCTTCGTAAACGGCGAGATCGTACTTTAGGGCGTTCGCGTCGATAAGCGGCATCCAGTCACTCGCTTTGCGATCCTCAAAGCCTTCCCAAGCTATTTTTTCGAAATACGCGTACTCGTCGGTCGAACCAAATTCCGCAGGGATAGGAAACGACGGAAGTTGCCGTGCGTCATCGCCTTGCGGAATGACAAGCGTACACATTTCGGCGATCTTTACCGTGTTTTCGAGCGCTTCCGGAAATTCGTCGCCAAAAAGCTCCCACATCTCTGCTTTCGAACGCAAATACCTGATCGGCTCATCGGCAAGATCAACCGAAAGCGTGCGACCGTCCTCGATCGCAAGCAGTGCCTCGCGAGCCCGAGCGTCCTCGACCTCAAGGTAAAAGACATTATTCGTTGCGACAAGCGGCAAAGACGCCTGTTTTGCAAGGTCGGCTATCCTTTGGTTCAACTCCTTATCCGACCGGTCGAGAATCTCGAGGTAAAAATGATCGGGGCCGAAGATCTCGGCGAGTTTTGCCGCGTAATTCAGGGCTTTTTCCGAGGCTCCGGAGCGAAGATAATGGGCGATCGCACCGTTATCAGCGCCCGAAAGGCCGATCAGCCCGCCGGAGCGTTCAGCGAGGATATCAAGGTCGATGCGCGGACGGTGATGAAGCCCTTCTTTGAACGCCATCGAGGCAAGATAAGCGAGGTTCTTGTAACCTTCCAGATCCGCCGCAAGCAGCACGAGGTTATAAAACCCGCGTTCGCCGGCGCCGACCGTCGCAGTGCGGTCAAAACGGCTGCCGTTCGCAATGAACGCCTCATACCCGACGATCGGCGTTATATCATTCTCCGTCAGAGTATTGAAGAATGAGACGGCGCCGTACATATTCCCGAGGTCGGTTACGGCGCACGCCGACATCTCGAACTCCACCAGCCTTTTCGCAAGCGGCTTTAATTGGACTGTACTCTTCAAAAGACTATAATCTGTATGCAAATGCAGATGGACAAAGTCCTTCACGTCGGTTCCTGATGTGGTAGTTTTGGACGGCATCTATGAAAAAAGTTTATCTCGAAACCTATGGCTGTCAAATGAACGTATCCGATTCGGAGCGCGTCGCGACTGCGCTTGGCCGAGATGGCTTTGAAATGACGACAGATGCCGACAAGGCTGACGTCGTGCTGATAAATACCTGCTCTGTTCGCGAGAAAGCTGAGCAGAAGCTCTATTCGCAGGTCGGACGGATACGACATGCGGACCGGCCGAAACCGGTCGTCGGCGTCCTCGGATGCGTCGCCCAATTGGAAGGCGAAACGTTGCTGAAAAAGATCCCAGGAGTGGATTTTGTCATCGGCACACGCGCGATCGGCCGCGTTGCTGACATTCTGGGCCGAACAATTAACGGCGAAGACGGGATCGTTGATCTTGGCGAACGCAGTGACGACTACGACTGGACGGTTGCAGACACGCATCGGCACTCGCCATATGTGGCCTTCTTGCCGATCATTGAAGGATGCAATAAATTCTGCACTTACTGCATTGTGCCGTTCTCACGCGGACGCGAACGAAGTCTGCCTGCCGACGCGATCATTCGTCAGACTTTGGACCTAAAGAGCCGCGGCGTGAGGGAAGTTCACCTGATCGGCCAGAACGTCAATAGCTATCGACCGGAGACAGAGGACGGCCTCGATGGATTTGCAGGGAAGTCAGCCTTCTCCCGCCTTCTTCGGGCGGTTGCCGCGACCGGCATCGAGCGGATAAAGTTTACGACGTCATTTCCCCGTGATTTCCACGAAGACATTGTCGAAGCCATCGAAACTCACCCAAATTTATGTAATTGGGTGCATTTACCCGTCCAGTCCGGGAGCAACCGCGTCCTGAAGCTGATGAAGCGCGGACACACGATCGATCGATATCTAAAGCAAATCGACAGAATTCGCTCATCGAGCCGCGACATTGCGATCACAACGGACATAATTGTCGGTTTTCCGGGTGAAACTGAGGCGGATTTTAAGGATACCGTCGAACTCGTCAGATATTGCGGATTCGATAGCGCGTATATCTTCAAGTATTCGCCAAGGCCCGGAACGCCGGCCTTCGAGATGGAAGACTCTGTCTCCTTCGCCGAAAAGACGCTGCGTTTCCTCGAACTCGAAAACGAGCAAAAGGCTAGCCAACAGAAGCGTTTAGAGCGGTACAATGAGAAAGTCCTTGAAGTCTTGGCAGAAGGCGCGTCCGCCCGCACTGAGAATGGGATCACGGGACACTCAACTTGTCATAAGGTCGTAAACTTCGTTGGCGATAGGAGCGTACTAGGCTCTCTTGTCAACATTAAGATCACACAAGTTAAAGCAAATTCTATGTTCGGAGAAGCAATTTAACATGGAAGAAACAGCAAAATTGATCGAGGTCAAGATCGGAGCCCTGATAATGGACCCGAACACGAATACGCCCATCGTAGTGCTTAAGAGCCTCGATTCCGAGACGGTGCTGCCGATCTGGGTCGGCGCCTTCGAAGCCAACGCAATAGCCATCGAGATCGAGAAGATCGTGCCTCAGAGGCCGATGTCGCACGACCTGATGCGAAACCTCGTGATCGAGTGTGGACTTCACGCGACCGCAGTGGTCGTAACCGACCTTGCCGAGAATACTTTCTACGCGCGCATCGAATTTATTGATAAGAAAGGAGATAAAGTGCTTCTTGACGCTCGACCGTCCGATGCGATCGCGCTTGCGTTAAGGCTCGATTGTCCGATCTTCGTCGATCAAAAGGTGATCGATCTGTCCGCAGCGAGCGGAGTTGGCGGTGAGACGCCAGAAGGCGAGGTTCCGCCACCTGAAGACTGGCCGGAGTTGATCGGCTAGCTTCTTTCCCGATTTACAACATAATCCTTATTATCAGACGCAACGACTGTTTTGAGTCCTCCTTGCTTCTCGGGTACGGAGGCGCTCTCGACCTTCCCTACAACTAACCAAACGGACTTTTGCGGTTCGCATAGTCGTGAGATCGAGTATTGAGGATTGTAAATCTTTTGTAACGCGATTTGTTTCAGAGCTGTTTTCCTTTGACATTGGGCGTTTATTCCGATTATCATTTACGTTTTGTCAAAGGTCGGTTTAGTCGATCGATAATCCCAATAGGAGCTTTAATATTTTGAGCAACGGAAATTTCCTATTTACTTCGGAATCAGTAACCGAAGGTCATCCAGATAAGATCGCCGACAACATCTCGGACGCGATCCTTGACGCGATCCTCACGCAGGATCCGAACGGCCGCGTCGCATGCGAAACCTTGGTCACAACGGGCCTTGCAGTTGTTGCGGGCGAGATCACAACGACGGCGACGGTCAACTATAAGCAGATCATCCGCGAGACGATCGAAGAGATCGGATACCACAACGCTGCATTCGGCTATGACTCGAATACATGTTCGGTGATTGATGCGATAGGCACGCAATCGCCGGATATCGCACAAGGCGTGGACACGGGCGGCGCGGGCGATCAGGGCCTGATGTTCGGTTATGCGTGCAACGAGACGCCTGAACTGATGCCGATGCCGATCCAGATGGCTCACAACCTTACGCGAAAGCTGAGCGAGGTTCGCCGCGACGGCACGATTCCCTACTTGCGTCCGGATGGCAAATCGCAGGTCTCGATCGAATATCGTGACGGCAAACCCTTCCGCGTCGAAGCCGTTGTTATCTCAACGCAGACCGAAGATCTTCCGATCGAACAGATCCGAGCGGACATTCTTGATAAGGTCATCAAGCCGACCATTTCCGCTGACCTTCTTGACGAGAACACAAAGTATCACATCAACCCGACCGGCAAGTTCGTGATCGGCGGCCCGATGGGAGACGCCGGCGTAACCGGACGCAAGATCATCGTCGATACCTACGGCGGCTATGCCCCGCACGGCGGAGGCGCCTTCTCGGGCAAGGATCCAACGAAGGTTGACCGCTCGGCTGCCTATATGGCCCGCTACATTGCAAAGAACGTTGTAGCGTCCGGCCTTGCGGACAAGTGCACGGTTCAGCTTGCCTATGCTATCGGTGTTGCAGAACCGGTATCGGTCCTTGTTGATACGCACGGCACGGGAACTATCGATGATGACCGCATCGCGGACATCGTCAAGCAGAATTTCAGCCTCACGCCGAAAGGTATCATCGAGACGCTTGATTTGCGTCGCCCCATTTACAAGGCAACCGCTCGGTTTGGACATTTTGGCCGTGCGAACGACGAGTTCTCCTGGGAAAAGACCGACAAGGCCGAGGCTCTCCGCAATGCGGCAGAGACGGCGGTCGGCACGAACGGCTAGATTTCATTTTCATTCGCGCGAACCGCGGCCTAAAAGCCGCGGTTCGTTGCAATTGCACTAAATTTCTATGACAACACCAGTAACTTCATTGCAGTACGACATCAAGGACATTAACCTTGCTCCGCAGGGCAAGCAGCGTATCGAATGGGCGGATCGTGAAATGCCCGTTCTTCGCCTTATCCGTGAGCGTTTCGCGGCCGAGCGTCCTCTCGAAGGCGTTAAACTTGTAGCCTGTGCTCACATCACGACCGAAACGGCGAACTTAGCCCGTACACTCCAAGCAGGCGGCGCCGAGTCATTGCTCATCGCGTCGAATCCGCTCTCAACGCAGGATGACGTTGCGGCTTCGCTCGTTGCCGACTGGAACATTCCGGTGATGGCCATCAAGGGCGAATCGACCGACACATACGTCCGACACGTTAAGGCTGCGCTTGATACGAATCCGAACCTGATCATCGACGACGGCTCCGATGTCGTTGCGACAATGATCAAGGAACGTCCGGAACTTATTGCCAATCTCATCGGTACGACCGAAGAGACCACGACCGGGATCGTCCGCCTAAAGGCGATGGTCGCGGCCGGCGTGCTTAGCTTCCCTTCCATTGCAGTAAACGACGCGCAGACGAAGCACTTCTTCGATAACCGATATGGCACGGGCCAATCGACACTCGACGGCGTTATCCGTGCTACGAACATTCTGCTCGCGGGAAAGAACCTCGTTACGGTCGGTTACGGTTGGTGCGGCAAAGGCGTTGCGATGCGCGCACGCGGTATGGGAGCCAACGTCATTGTTTGCGAGATCGACCCTATCAAGGCGATCGAAGCGGTTATGGACGGCTTCCGCGTTCTTCCGATCAAGGAAGCCGCAAAACTTGGTGATTTTTTCGTTACCGTTACCGGTAACCGCCATGTTATCGACAAGGAGCATTTCGAAGTTATGAAGGACGGAGCGATCGTCTGCAACAGCGGACACTTCGACCTCGAACTCAATCTCGAAGCCTTGCGCGAAATGTCGCAGCCGGCTGTTACACGCCGTCCGTTCGTTGAAGAATATCGCTCAAAAGACGATAAGAAGAGCGTCATCGTCCTCGGCGAAGGCCGCCTGATCAACCTTGCCGCCGCAGAAGGCCACCCGGCATCCGTAATGGATATGTCGTTCGCTAACCAAGCGCTTTCGGCCGAATATCTTGTCAAGAATAAAGGTACGCTCGAAAAAGGCGTCCATGTTCTGCCGCCGGCGGTCGATCAGGAGATCGCTTCCCTAAAGCTTCGTGCGATCGGCGTCTCGATCGACGAACTTACGCCCGAAATGCTCGAGTATATGTCGAGTTGGGAAACAGGAACCTAAAAGATCATACTCGATCTGAAGTTGGTCTTATTTCCGATCCGGCTGATGACCTCAGCCGGATCATTTTTTTTACGTTCGTATTCGGGAAATGAGATAGATACCAAGCGTAGCAAACCCCAAGACGGGAGCCCACACTGCCACGAACGGCGGAAGGCTGCCCGAAGTGCCGTATTGCTCGAACACATTCGTCAGGCCGATGAACAACAGCCAAAGTCCGACCGCTATACTGAGTGATGAGACCATCGGGGACCGTCTTAGCGAGATACCCCACGGTACAGAAAAAAGCATGACTATGAACGGGACAAAGAGCGACGCAAAACGCTTCTGAACGCCAACCGAATAAGCATAATGCTCCGACTCCGCGCTCGCCGCCTTTGCTGACTCTTCAAGTTCGATCACCGACAGATGATTCGGTTTGCCGCCGACATTCCGGAACGGATCGAAATTCGTCGAAAGTTCGACTTCCCTTTGCGGATTCTCTGTCAACCCGTCGTCGCCCCGCGAAACGGCCACGACGCCCTCCAGCCGTACCTTTGATCCGTGAAAACTCCCGGTTCGCGCACGGTACACAGTTTGCAAATTTGCCTTATCGCCCGAAAATTCAAGGACGATAACGTCGCTGACCGCCGAATCGGAGTCAACTTCGTTTGCCGCTTTGCCCTTGTCGTTATCAGACGCTGCGTAATCAAAAGCCTGCCCGCTCTGACGATCCTTATCAACCGAAGAGCCCTCAGCTCCCAACGGCATCACAAGCCCACTTCGCCTTTCGTTATCAGACGCTGAAGCGTCTCTTTCGGGGGGCCCGAGGACATAGGAGAAGATATACTTCCCTTCCGTCGTCCAAAGGCGCTTTGGCTGTACCAGTTTGCCGCCGCTTCGAAGCTCGGACCGAACATTATCTTGGATCTGATTCGCCCTTGGGGCGAGGGTCTCCTGCACAGCAAAATCCGCCACGCCGAGCACCAGAGCGAGAGCCAAACACGGCAACAGCAGACGGAACATACTCTGCCCTGCTGCCGCCCACGTTACTAGTTCGTTGTTCCTAGATTTGATCGAATAAGCAGCCAGCACGGCGATCATGGCCGCCGAAGGAGCGATCTGCAAGTACGCGAACGGGATGAGGAACGTAAGGTATTTCGTGAGCAGCCATCCGCCGTTATCGACGGTTGACGCAAAACGCCACGTATCAAAGGCCGTGAAAATAAGGAAGACTATAAGCAAGAACGCCGTGGATAGTAAGAAATACCATACAACGCTTGCCGAGACGTCAAAATCCCGCAGACCGGACGTAACGTCAACGAGCCGATTTTTGAAAGACAATCCTCCGGAGCGACCCTTTATTTGCCGTACCCGCGAAGCGACGAAGGTCGATATCGATTCAGCGACACGAAACTTCGGACTGTATGCGAGCCAAAGCATCGCGGCGATGCTTCCAGCGAGCGGCAGCAGACTCGCGAACGCCACGGGAAGCGCACCGGCGCGCGCCAATTGTTCCCCCGAGAATGCGATCAGGTAATAGCCGATCAATGCGCCGAGGGCCAGCACAATGCCGAAACCGCGTCCTCCACGCCGAAACCGCAACACCATTATCGTTCCCAGCAAGCAGAAAATGAGCGGCGTCAGCGACATCACAAACCGTCTAAATAAGATGATCTGCGCTTCTGTCCGCGTCTTGCCCTCGGTTGTTGCGGCGACATCGGTCAAGTCACTCAATCCGAGCTCGTCCGGCAGTCGTACCGCATTGGTAAGGCGGTCAAGCAACTCTGCACGTTTCGTTTTCAGCGCGACACGAATATCTTTGATCCGCTCGAACGCATATTTTCCGCTGGCTTCCGCCTCGGGGATGGTGATGACCGCAGCATTCTCGAGCACGAGCTCCGTGGACTCGCCCGCGATCTCGATCCTGCCGATATCGGACGTTATCAACCTATATACGCCGTTCGCCGGATCCTTCTGGGAAATAAAAACGCTTTTGAGGTAGCCGCTTTGAGGGTCGGTATCGCGCGCAAGGATCGTAAAGCCTTCGATCTCCGAATAAAAGACGCCCGGTTCGATCGGCGATTCGAATTTCGAGATCGCAGACCGCATCGCGACCTCACGCACAAGCGCCGCTGCGAACGGCACTCCCTTAATATTCACAAAAAGAGCGAATAGCGACAGCGCGACCCCGAGCACGGCGATAGGCACGGCAATTTGGATATTCCCTACGCCGGCAGCGCGAATGGCAGTCAACTCGCTGTCGCCCTGCATTTTCGAGAGGCCGATGATCGTTCCTACCAAGACCGCCATCGGGCAAGTGAACGCAATGACGTTCGGGATCAGCCCGATCATCAGTTGCCAAATAAGCCCGCTCGGGATATTTACATTGAAGAAAAGCTCGGAATATCGGCTGGCCTGCTGCAGAAAGAGAATAACTGTCAATAGAACCCACGAAAATAGAAAATACGGCACGACCGCACCCAATAAATACCGTGAGATGAGCCAGCTTACCCTTTTCATAAAGACGGCCGAAGGTTTAGGGCCTGTTTTGGATTCCTGCCCGCAGCGCACGATCGACCCTTTCGTATCCCGATGCACGCGCGATCATTCGCTTTAGGATCACCGATAATTTGTTGAGTGAATCTTCTCGCATCGACTCTGAAGCGAAGTCCTTCGGGGACAGCCTTCGAGTGCGCAAAATAATGTTCCGGTCGGCGGCCGAAAGCGTCTCGCCGCCCGAACTCTTCCTGCATCTCGCACAAATAAGCTGAAATTCTGCTCCAACCTGCGCATCCGATTCGTCTCCAAGCTGAAGTCTGCAGATCGAGCAGGTCTCCCAACTAGGAAAGAATCCGCCGAGGCGAAGCAGCCACGCTTCAAAATAGAGCGAAACTGCGCCGATCGATCCCGGATGTTCTCGCACCGCTGACAAAGACGCACTCACCATTCGGTACATTGCCGGATCCGGGTCTTCCGCAGGTACGCAAGAGAGCAGTATGTCGATCAGATACGAAAATTCCGTCAACAGTTCCGGAGAACTAACGAGAGCGAATGCCGATTCGATGACCTCGGTCTTGTCAAGATCGACAAGTTCCTGTGTTTCTTTTTGAAAATATGCCGCATTTACGCGAGAAAGCGGTTCGAGGCCGCTGCCAAACTTACTTTTAAGGCGTTTTGCTCCCTTTGCGACAGCCCTGACAATGCCGTGATCCGCGGTCAAGAGAACCGCGATCTTGTCTGCGTCAGCCAGATCGTAGCTTCGCAGGACGATGCATTCTGTCTCAACCACGG
>DAORTR010000053.1:0-14909 GCA_035432765.1 Pyrinomonadaceae bacterium | reverse complement strand
GCCTTCAGGGCGTCGGCGATATCCATCGAAGTAACCGAACCGAAAAGCGTTCCGTGTTCGCCCGCCTTCCGCTCGAAGTTGAGCGAGATGGATGCCATTTGTTCCTTCTGTGCCTGAGCCGTCGCGACTTCGACAGCGGCTTTCTTCAACAGGGCTTCACGCTCCTGCTCGATCTGTTTGATATTTCCTTTGGTCGCGAGGGTCGCAATTCCCTGCGGCAGTAGGAAATTGCGTGCGTACCCGGCCTTGACCTTGACGATCTCGCCGCGTCCGCCGAGGCTATCGACATCCTCGCGTAAAAGTACGGTTGTATTTGCCATTATAAAGCTCTCCATTTTCGCCGAAGCCGCCGCTAAGCCTCTTTTGCTGAGGTAACGCGAGCGGGCAAACGGCGAAGAAAATTAACCTAGTCCGCAACGAACGGGAGCATCGCCATCGAGCGTGCTCGTTTGATCGCCTTCGCAACGCGACGCTGATCCTTTGCCGTTATGCCTGAAATACGACGCGGCATTATCTTGCCGCGCTCCGGAATGAACTGACGCAGGAAATCCACGTCCTTCCAATCGACGTAGGCCGGAATTACCTGCCGCGGACGGCGGCGCTGATATCTACGCGGACGATCGCCGATAACGTCTTCACCGACGCCTAGGTCGCGGTCATCTACCATTTCCATTTCTTTATCTGCCATAAAAACTCTCCTGTACTAGGCTTCCGCCGGTGCCTCCGCCGGTTCGGTCGCTGCCGGCTTGAACGAAGCGCGTTTTGCTGCCTTTGCGTCCTTCTTTGCCTTGACCGCGTCGGCTTTCTTACGATCTTCATCAACGCGGACGGTGATATAACGCATGATCATATCGTTGACGCGCATACGCCGTTCGAGTTCTGCGATCTCCTGTCCCGTGCCTTCGATCTCGAACAGGACATAGTGTCCCTGGTTCTTCTTTTCGATCGGATAAGCAAGGTCCCTGAGGCCGATATTATCGAGCCTGACGACGCTGCCGCCTTCTTTTTCGATCAACTTCCCGACGGCGTCATTGAGCTTTTCAATGCGATCGCCGGCCGTCTCAGGGTTGACGATATACATAACTTCGTACGTTCTGTTTGCCATTTCTTATCTATTCTCCTTTTGGCTTACAAACCTCGATCTAAACTAAGTTCGAAGTAAGGAAATCTCTTCATCTTCAATTAAACTTCTGCATCGCCTCATCGACGCCGTCGCGTAGGATGGTCTCGATCGCATCGCCCGCACGATCGAGCAGTTCGGGCAATTCGCCCGTTTCCTTGCGGGTGAACTCCTCGAGAACAAATCGCGACGCATCCGAGATCGGATGCTCCGGCATTATGCCGATCCGCAGACGAATGAACTCCTGCGTTCCGGCGCGGTCGATTATCGACCGAAGTCCATTTTGTCCGCCGTGCGTTCCCTTGGGCCGAATGCGGATCGAACCGAAAGGAAGAGCGAGGTCATCCGAGATGACGATCAAATTTTCAATACGACGCTCTGCCTTTGAAAGCAGGCACTTTACCGAATCTCCTGAGAGATTCATAAATGTCTGCGGCTTTGCGAACTCAACGCTCTCACCGGCGATCACCGTACGCCCGATAAGTGCTTTGCACTCTTCGCGGCCAACTCGTGTCTGATGTCTGCCGGCTAAAAGATCGACCAACATAAACCCGAGATTATGACGCGTTCGCTCGTACTGCCGCCCTGGATTCCCAAGCCCGACAACGAGCCAATGCCATTTGTCCGTTTCATCGAACATTAAGCGAGACCGTTGACCTGCACGCTATTATGAAGCGTCGCCTTCAGGCTTAGCTTCACCCTCGACCGCAGGCTCTGCGCCGGCTTCGACCTGTGGTTCAAGTTCAGGCTCCTTGGCAAGAACAACGTGCGCCACGACGGCGTCAGGCTCGCCGTGAATGTCGATCCCTTTTTCGACCTTGAGATCCGAAATGTGAACCGCATCGCCGACCTTCAGAGCCGCAACGTCAACGACGATCGCATCAGGAGCATTTGCAGGTTCGCAAAGAACCTTGACCTCACGAAGGATCTGGTCGAGTATGCCGCCTTCTTCCTTAACGCCGATCGGATCGCCTTCTAAATGGACAGGAACGGTCAATTCCATCTTCTCGCCCTTGACGAGACGACGTAGATCCGCGTGTGTCAGGCGACCCATAAGCGGGTCGATCTGACGATCCTGAAAGATCACGTCCGATCTGCCTTCGCCTGCGATATCAAGCGAGAAAACGGTATTCGCACCGCTCTCAAGCCTAAGGATCGCGGCAAGGTCGCCGAGAGCCGCTGACGCCGCAACGCTTCCGCCTTCACCGCCATAAACAACGAGCGGAACGCTGCCGCTTGCACGGAGCCTTCGAGCTTCGTTCTTACCGCGAGTCTCTCTTTTTTCAGCTTTTACAGTAATTTTTTCAGCCATAACACTCTCTCTAAACTAAATGAATAGTGACGAAACACTTGTCTCGTCGTGTATCGACCTGATCGCCGAAGCGAGCAGTTTGCCGATACTTAGAACCTCTATCCTGCCCTCTTCGATCAGCGGTGCGGCATTGCCGCTCGTTGGAATGGTGTTCGTTACGATCACCTTCTTCAAATGCGACGAGCGAATGTTCGCGACCGCGCTTCCCGAAAATACTCCGTGCGTAAAACAAGCCGAGATCTCGTTCGCGCCTGCGTTATGCAACGCCTCCGCAACCTTGCAGATCGTGCCGCCCGTATCGCACATATCGTCGATGATGAGGCAATTCTTGCCCTCAACATCGCCGACGATATTCATCACATCGGCCTCGTTCGCCCGTTCGCGTCGTTTATCGCAAAGAGCAAGTCCCGCGTCGAGCCTTTTTGCGTAGGCACGGGCTCTTTCGGCTCCGCCCGTGTCCGGCGCGACGACAATAAGATTCTCGATCGGGTTCGCCCGAAAATAATCCACGACCACAGGCGCCGCATAAAGGTGATCGACGGGAATGTCGAAAAACCCTTGGATCTGCGAAGCGTGCAGGTCGATCGTCAAAACGCGTTCTGCGCCCGCCTTAGTTATCAAATTTGCGACCAGCTTGGCCGCGATCGGCACACGCGGACGGTCTTTCTTGTCCGAGCGTGCATACCCGAAATACGGGATCACAGCCGTAACGCGTTCGGCCGAAGCCCTTACGAACGCGTCCATCATAATGAGCAGCTCCATCAGGTGCTTATCGCTCGGCGGACACGTCGGCTGTACGATAAATACGTCGTGGCCTCGGACGTTCTCCTCGATCTGAAAGTTGAACTCTCCGTCCGAGAATGTCGCCGTTACGGCCTTTCCGAGGTCGCAGCCGAGATAGCCGCAGATCTCTTCCGCAAGTGCGGGATGCGCGTTGCCTGCGAATATCTTTATCCTTCCGGTTACGCTCATAACTCGTCGAGCATGCTCAAAGCTCGAAAGACTCCAAAATAAAAACGGACAACCACTCTATATCCGAGAGACTGTCCGTTCTTAATATTCACATCTGGCTGGGGCGGGAGGATTCGAACCTACGAATGCCGGCTCCAAAGGCCGGTGCCTTACCACTTGGCGACGCCCCAATTCAAAAAGGTGAAGAAACTAACGGAAACAGCCGTGGAACTAGCCCAAAAGGCCAAGCTCTTCGCGATACCGTGAACGCGAAACGGCTGATACGGCAAACTTTCGCCAGGTCGATTCACTATCGAGGGCTTTTTTAGCAGTTTGCCGTGTCTCTTGTTTGTCAAAAACGCCTAAAACGCTTGCTCCGCTGCCGCAAAGGACGGCGTTCACCGCACCAAGCTCCAAAAGAGCCGTTTTAACGCGGGCAACCTCGGGAAAGGCTTCAAACACAACGCCTTCGAGGTCATTTACAAGTTCGGACGCTACCGGCTCGAGCATTTCAGCTTCCGCTCGGCAAACAGAAAGAGTATGATTTCGAGCCGTCCGTGTCAAGGTCTCAGCTCGAAATCGAGCAAAGATATGGGCGGTCGGAACTGCGGCCTCCGGAGTTACGATCAGCAGCGAATCCGACGGAATATCCTCGATCGCTTCGATAATTTCACCACGCCCGGTCCCGATCGCCGTCCCTCCGCATAGAAAAAAAGGCACGTCCGAGCCGAGTCCGGCAGCGATATGCGGCAATATTCTAAGTGTATCAACCTCCCAAAGCCGCGAAAGGCCGATCAGAGCAACGGCTGCGTTCGACGAGCCGCCGCCAAGGCCGCCGGGCGAAGGAATTTGCTTCTCAAGGTGAATTCTCGCCCCTTTTTTGACGCCTGTCGCGGCACCGAGCATTTCCGCCGCTCTTAGGATCAAATTGTCGCCCGTTGTCGGAATTCGCAGATCGGAACACGTCAGCGAAAGCGTTCCCGCGTCCTCGAACTCAATGCGATCGCGTAGCGAAATCGTTTGAAAGACCGTAAATAATTCGTGGTATCCGTCGCTTCGCTTACCGAGTACGCGAAGGGTCCAATTGATCTTTGCGAACGACGGCAGCGAGAATCTCATCGCGTCTAGCATAGCAAAATGCCCGGATTTCGCTTATTTATCTCACGAAAGCCGAGCATTCCGAAATTGTTTGCGTTTGGAAGATTATTTCTAGTCCAAGAAAACCTGTGTGAAGAAATACGAACCGTCGCTTGCGACCGCAATTCCGACCGCAGACTCTTTCCAGTGATCGTCAAGCAGATTTTGCCGGTGCGATGTCGAGTTCATCCAAAGTTCGACGGTTCGCGCCAACGGGTCGGCAAATCCCTTGTTGAATGCGATATTCTCGCCGATCGCACGCCATTTCTTCAATCCAAGCGAGTCCGCCCGATCGCTCACATATCGGCCGTTCATATCCTTGTGGCTGAAGTAGTTCATCGTCGCCATATCGACGGAATGCTCTCTCGCCACTGCGGCAACGGAGTCGCTCCAGACTAAGACCGGCAGGCCGCGTTCCCTGCGTTTTTCGTTCAGAAGGTCGAAGGTCGTCCGCTCAAGTTCAACGATCGTTGCCGGCGTCGGCATCGTAAATGTCCCTATACGGCGCGGTCGAGCGAGATCGTTTGAGCCAACGACAACATTTGTTGTGTTAAGGGATTGAGCCGGAGTTGCGATGAACGCAAATGCTGAGATGACAAAAGCTAACGCGAACTTCATTGATCCTCACTTCGGCAGCCGCGGCTTACGATCGGATTGCTGATCGCTCTTTCGGCTTTGCGTAACGCTCAAAAAACGGGAAGCGTCGTGCCTTTTCGGTTAAGGTTCCTATATAGACGGGAATTTCCGCCTATCATTAAGAATATATGCTTATTTGCGCTTCTTTTCCACAGTTTTGTTTGGTGGGTTAGGATAGTCTAAAGAGTATGTTCACAGCTTCGAGCCTGGCAAAAAGGGCAAACGTCCCGCTTTTTACCGTCCGCTACTACACGCGGATCGGCCTTCTAAAGCCAACAAAGAACAGCCTCAACGGCTATAAGATCTATTCGGACGCAGACCGCGACCGCCTTCGCTTTATCGCATCTGCAAAGGAATTGGGCTTTACGCTGGCTGAGATCGAGGAGATATTGCGGCATTCGACCTCCGGGGATTCGCCCTGCCCGATGGTGCGAGATGTCGTCGAAAAACGGCTTGAAGAAAACCGGCAAAAGATCGCGGAACTTCGTCGTTTGCAAAAACGCCTCGAAACCGCTGCGGAAATGTGGAAAGGCATCGAAAATGCCGCTCCCGATGGCCACACCGTTTGTCGTCTGATCGAAGCTTTCGCCGAAAGTGCAAAATAGCGCTTGACCTGACACTAACTCACAGGTTGTAGGATGTTGTTTAAGGAGATTCGAACCAAATGAAAGAAGAGACGCCACAACCTATCCAACTCGGCAGGAAAAAGCCGGAGATCGTCGAGATCCACACCGATCCGGTATGCGGAATGTCGGTTACCGAGAACCTTGCCGCCGCTCAAGCGGAATTCGAAGTAAAGAAATTTTACTTCTGCGCAACGAGTTGCCGCGAACGCTTTTTGAAAGACCCGAAAAAATATATCGACGGTGGGACCGAATCGATGCGGGGTTCGTGCTGCGGTTCCGGCGGAGAAACAAATGCGGCGGACACGCATATAGATCCTGTTTGCGGAATGACGGTCGATCCAAACTCTGCCGCCGGTACCCACCGGCACGAGGGCAAAGACTTTTACTTCTGCTCGAAGGGCTGTCTTGAAAAATTCAAGGCCGATCCCGAAAAGTTCTTAAGCCCGCGTGAAGCAAAAGCTCAGCCGCTAGATGCCGAATACACCTGTCCGATGCACCCGGAGATCGTACAGATCGGGCCGGGGACGTGTCCAAAATGCGGAATGGCCCTTGAACCTTTGGAGGTTTCCCTCGAAGACGTCGAAGATCCTGAATTCATCGATATGCGTCGCCGATTTTGGATATCGGCCGTTTTAACGCTGCCGGTCTTCATACTCGCGATGGCGGAAATGCTTCCCGGATTCTCCACGTTCGTTTCGCCGGGAGTCTCGATCTGGGTACAGTTCATCCTTGCGACGCCGGTCGTACTTTGGGGCGGCTTCCCTTTCTTCGAACGCGCCGTGCAGTCGATCAAGAACGTAAGCCCGAATATGTTCACGCTCATCGCGATCGGCACGGGTGCGGCGTATTTGCTCAGCCTCGCGGCGTTGTTCGTCCCCGGCGCCTTTCCCGACGCGATGCGCGATATGCACACCGGCATCGTCCCCGCGTATTTTGAGTCCGCGGCGGTCATCACGACACTCGTTCTGCTCGGACAGGTCCTCGAGCTGAAGGCTCGTTCGCAGACATCTTCGGCGATAAAGGAACTCCTGCGTCTTGCTCCCGAAAGCGCCGTTCGCATCGACGAAGTCGGCAACTCAAGCGTCATTTCCATTGCCGAAGTGCACGTCGGCGATCTGCTGCTGGTGAACGCGAACGAGAAGATTCCCGTCGATGGAAAGATCGAGAAGGGCGAGTCTTCAGTCAACGAATCGATGGTTACGGGTGAATCATTGCCCGTCGAAAAGAGCGTCGGAGACACCGTGATCGGCGGCACGCTCAACGGGCCAAGAGTCTTCGAGATGCGCGCCCTACACGTCGGACGCGACACCGTGCTTGCGCAGATAGTAAAAATGGTGAGCGAAGCGCAGCGTTCGCGCGCGCCGATACAGCGGTTCGCGGACGTCGTTGCAGCTTACTTCGTTCCTGCCGTCGTGGTCGCTGCGATCATCGCATTCGCCGTCTGGCTTCTATTGGGCAGCCTTGCGTTCGCGATCGTTGCGGCAGTCTCGGTCTTGATAATTGCGTGTCCTTGCGCACTCGGCCTCGCCACGCCAATGTCCGTAATGGTCGCTACCGGCCAAGGCGCACGCAATGGAATTCTCGTCAAAAAAGCCGCCGCGCTCGAAAACCTTGCGAAGGTCGATGTCATCGCCGTCGATAAGACAGGGACGCTCACCGAAGGCAGGCCGGCAGTTAAGTCTGTCGTCGCCAAGGGCACGTGGAACGAACCTGATCTGCTCGCGCTCGCTGCCTCGGTCGAAAAGCACAGCGAACATCCGCTTGCCCGCGCCGTCGTTGCCGAGGCAGAAGAACGCGGCATTTCGATCCCGAAAGCCGAAGACTTCGCCTCGCAGACAGGCGTTGGTGTAACCGCCGTCGTAAACGGGAAAAATGTTGCGATCGCGGCCGCGTCGAATGACACGGTCGTGGACGAACTTCGCCGCAAAGGCCAAACTGTCATCGCCGTAAACGTTGACGGCAAGACCGCAGGCTACATCGGCTTGGCAGATGCGATCAAACCTTCCGCAGCGGCAGTCATCAAAGAGCTGCACGCACAGGGAAAGCAGATCGTAATGATGACGGGCGACAACGAACTCACTGCCGACGCCGTCGCAAAAGAACTCGGCATCGATTCCTACATTGCGGGCGTTACGCCCGATAAGAAGGCCGACAAGATCGCCGAACTTCAAGCCGCAGGCAAGATCGTCGCAATGGCGGGAGACGGCGTCAACGACGCGCCGGCCCTTGTTACCGCCGATGTCGGGATCGCCTTCGCCGAAGGGACGAGCGTTGCGATCGAATCCGCCGACATCACGCTGCTGCATTCGGATCTCAGCGGCATCTTAAAGGCCATCAACCTCAGTCGCGCGGCAATGCGTAACATTCGCGAGAACCTCTTCTTCGCGTTCGCGTACAACGTCCTCGGCATCCCGATCGCGGCCGGCGTGCTTTTCCCCGTGTTTGGGTTGCTGCTCTCGCCGATGATCGCGAGCGCCGCGATGACATTCAGTTCGGTGTCGGTGATCGCGAACGCACTTCGTCTGCGAAACAAGCGTTTCTAAGACGCCGCGTTTAGGCAAGCCAAAGAGAGACCTTGCAGGGCGAACGCCAAAAGGTCTCTCCATCTTCTTGAAAATGATTTTCATTTTCTATACAATCCGTCCTTATGAGGATCGACCCTATGAAAAACCACATTCCGCTCGTCTGCCGCTTGAACCGCCTCTTCGTTTTCGTCGCCGTCTTGGCTCTTGCGGCGATGCCCGTGTTTGCACAGCACGGCGATCATTCCGGACATAATATGCCGTCTGCAAGGAGCAAGATCGGCGTACTGCTGTTGGCGCACGGCGGGCAGGCCGCTTGGAATGACGAGGTCAATAACGTCGCAGCGGAGGTCGGCAAGCAGTTCCCTGTCGAAGTCGCCTTCGGTATGGCGACAAAACGTAATATTCAGAACGCCATCGACAGCCTCGAAGCCCAAGGCGTAACTTCGATCGTCGCCGTTCCGCTCTTTATTTCCTCGAATAGCTCGGTCATCACTTCGACGGAATATCTCCTCGGCCTGCGAAAGGACGCACCGAAGGATCTCGCCGTTTTTGCAAAAATGGATCACGGCAGCGGCGGGCATGACGCTCATTCCGGTCATACGAATGCGACGAACGCCGAACCGTTCGACCCGACAACGCCCGTCGCTCACAAAGTGCCGATCGCGATGCGAAAGGCTCTCGACGCTGACCCGACGGTCGCGGATATTCTGCTCACACGTGCGTCTTCGATCAGCAAAGACCCAAAGAACGAGGTCGTCATCGTCGTCGCGCACGGTCCCGTTTCGGCCGAGACCAATCGACTCTGGCTGAACGATATGGGCAAACTCGCCGACGGTATGAAAGCAAAAAGCACCTATCGCGGCATCGAATATCTGACCGTTCGGGATGACGCTCCCGAACCGATCCGCGGCCAGGCAACAGCGGAATTCCGTGCGCTCGTCGAAAAGGCGAACGCTCAAAAAGCGCGTGTCCTTATCGTCCCGCTGCTGCTTTCCTTCGGCGGCATCGAGGAAGGTGTCAAGCAGCGCCTCGATGGCCTTAGCTATACGATCACATCGCAAGCTCTCTTGCCGGACGCGCGTATCGCTCAGTGGGCGATCAGGTCCGTAGAGACCGCCGATCCCACAAGAGTCTCGGAATCGCACGTGCATTAGGCATCAGAGAGTTTGGAGAGTTTGGAGTTTCGATTTCTGATTTCTGATTTCCGATTTTTGATTTCTAATTTCTGCTTTTTGACTTTTGATTTCTGATTCCTAATTTCTGCTTTCTGATTCCTGATTTCTGCTTTCCGATTCTTGCCTTGATCGCGGTTTTCAGTCCGCTCGCGGACGGCAGACTTTTAGCTACACGCGTGAGCGTGTAGAAAGCGACGAATATCCCTCCAGAACCCGCGTTGCGGACGACAGACACTCCGTCGCCGAGCGGAAATGCGGCTTCTTCTCGCCGAGAAAAAAATTCGAAGAGACTTATCTTTGAAGAGGAATATTAAGGCAACACCGCCTTTGGACCAATTCTGCCAAACCACGATCCATCGTATAATCGCATCATAATATGAACGCTATATGATGAACGAGACAACAAATGCTGAGCCTGCAACGGCGCGAGTTCGCGTAAAGCGGCTTCCGGATCGCGGTCGTTACGATCGCGACACTATCGAGGCTATACTCGACGAAGCCTTCATCTGCCACGTCGGCTTCAATTCGGAACACGGCCCCGTAGTCATTCCGACAGGTTTCGGACGCGACGGTTCCGACCTGATCATTCACGGTTCTGCCGCAAGCCGAATGCTCCGCGACCTCTCGAACGGCATCGATGTTTGCGTAACGGTAACGATCCTCGACGGCCTCGTTCTCGCGCGGTCTGCGTTCCATCATTCGATGAATTACCGCTCGGTCGTGATCTTCGGAAAAGCCGAACTGATCACCGAGCGGGAGAAGAAGGTTCGGGCCCTCGAGATCCTTAGCGAGCACATTATTCGCGGGCGTTGGGCCGACGTTCGGCCGCCTTCGGAAAAAGAGTTGAAGGGCACGACGGTGCTTCGCCTTCCGATCGACGAGGCTTCCGCGAAAATTCGCGTCGGCCCGCCAAAAGATGACGAAGAGGACTATTCGCTGCCGATCTGGGCGGGCGTTGTGCCGCTTCGGACGACGGTTGGGACGCCGGTCGCCGACGAACGAAATCTTGCCGGTGTCGAGATGCCCGGCTATTTCGACCACAAATAGCCGAACGATCTTTTTTTGGATTCTTGAAAACAAAACGCCTGTCGCGTGCGTATATTCCTAGATTCTATGAACAACTCTACGCGTTTCGGCATAACACTCGTTATGCTTTTCATCGGAATTTTGTTCACCGTGCAAAATAGTTCAGCTCAAAGTGATATGGGGAATGTGCCTGCCGAATGGCAGACCGTCGCCGAAAAGACCAACTACGACCGCACCGGAACCTACGATCAGGCCGTCGCTTACGCAAAGAAACTCGACGCCGCCTCGCCGCTCATCAAGTACGCAACCTATGGAAAAAGCGGCGAAGGCCGCGACCTGCCGCTGCTGATCGCCGCAAAAGACGGCGCATTCTCGCCGCAGCTTGCAAAGGAGCAAGGCAAGGCGGTCGTGCTCATCCAAGCCGGGATCCACGCCGGCGAGATCGACGGCAAGGACGCAGGATTCGCGCTTCTGCGCGACATCGCGATCACCAAGTCGCGCACCGACCTGCTCGATAACGTCGTCATACTTTTCCAAGTTATCTACAACGTCGATGGCCACGAAAATTCGAATCCGTATATGCGTTTTGCGCAGAACGGCCCGGCGGAAATGGGCTTTCGCGGGAACGCTACGAACTTGAATCTCAATCGTGATTATATGAAAGCCGACGCGCCCGAGACACGCGGCTTTCTGAAACTTTGGAACGAATGGAACCCGGACGTATTCATTGATTGCCATGTTACGGACGGCGCGGACTTTCAATACAACATCACATACGAGTACGCGCATTTTCAGGAGATCGATCCCGCGATCAAGGGCTGGATGGACGAGCATTTTGACAAAAATGTCGTCCCGAAGATCGAGGGAGAAGGCAATATACTTACGCACTACATCGAGTTCGCCGGACGTGAGATCACAAGCGGGATCGCGACCTTCATTGCGACGCCGCGCTTCGCGACGGGCTACACGCCGCTGCGGAACCGCGTCGGACTGCTTATCGAAACTCACGTCTATAAACCGTATAAGTCCCGTGTCCGCGGCACTTACGACACGCTCCGATACTTTATCGACGAGATCGGCAAGTCAAAGAAGAGCCTCTTCGCCGTCAATACAGCCGCCGATACCGCAACGGTCGAACGCGGCAAGACCTACGACGCGAAACGCCAATATCCGCTGAACCTTTCAGTAACGGACAAAGCGACCGAGATGAAATTCAAGGGCGTCGAATATTCCATACAGGACTCGGACATCTCCGGCGGCAAGATGCTAGTTTACAGCTCGACGCCGAAGGAATACACGATCAAGAAATACGATGAAGGCCGCGTGGTCGATTCTGTCGCACCGCCGCTCGCGTATATCATTCCGCCGCAATACAAGGACGTGATCGAGGTCTTAAAGCTTCAGGGATTGAAGCTGCAGACCATTCGAAAGCCGCTTACGATCGAGGTCGAAAGCTATCATCTGACGGAACCGAAGTGGGCGACGTCGTCATTCGAGAACCGCATCACTCTGCGTACGAAACCGGTTCCGTACTCCGAAAAACGGACGTTCATCACGGGTTCCGTTATCGTCCCGCTCGACCAGGAAGCGGCGAATGTTGCCGTCCATCTGCTCGAACCCGCCGGCCCGGATTCGTTCGTCCTCTGGGGATTCTTCAACTCGATCTTCGAACTGAAGGAATTCGGTTCAGGCTACGCTCTCGAAAAACTCGCCCGCCAGATGCTTGCAAAAGATCCAAAGCTAAAGGACGAATTCGATAAGAAACTTCTCGATCCGGCCTTTGCGAAGAATCCGCGCGCACGCCTCCAGTTCTTCTATGAAAGGACGCCGTATTTTCTCAACCAGAAGCAAGGCGTCTATCCCGTCGGGCGGATAATTACTCCTTGGAAATAACAGAGTGCGCAACCGTCAATTTTCTGCGTGGAGCACAGTGGCCGTTGCTGCCCTCTCACTTGCCGTCAGCAACGGCCTTTCGATCGGCGGACTTCCGCCGTTCTACAAACCTCTGCGTGAGGACTTCGTCGCGAGCGGCGCCGTCGCTGCCGCGCATGCCGAGACGTTCATCGCGAATTCCGCGAACATCACCTTCCTGCTCTCCGGCGTTTTTTCGCTCATCGGCGGCTGGCTCGCTCTTCGCTTTCCGCTAAAGAATTTGATGATCGCGGGCTGTGTCTTGCTCGGCGGCGGCCTCGTTCTCCATTCGCAGGGCGAAACTGCGAACGCGATCTACATCGCACGAGCTTTGATGGGAGCATCACTCGGCTTCATCGGCGTCGCGCCGTGCGTCGTGCTTGTCTCACGCTGGTTCGAGGAAAACCGCGGAACGGCACTTGGCATCACGCTCGTCGGAACAAGTTTGGGCGGAGCTCTCATCCCGTTGATCGCGTCCCCGCTGATCACGCATTACGGATGGCGTCTCGCGATGCTTGGCCTTAGCGGCATCGTTTTTCTCGTGTTGCTGCCCGCCGTCCTCCTCTTTGTCCGCGAACCCGAAGCAGTTGAGCCGGTTGCGGGCAGGATCGGGAACGTTCCGCAACTCGATGGCAATTCGTGGTCGCAGGCGCTTGGCACGCCTATCTTTTGGGCACTCGCCGTCTGTTCAGCACTCGTCTTTTACCCGATATTCGCGACAAGCCAGCAGTTCATTCTATACCTCCAAACTCCGAAGATCGGCGTGTCCGCGGAGACGGCGGCATTCGCCCAATCCGCGCTTTTCGCGATCAGCATCGGCGGCAAGTTTCTCGCAGGCTTCGCAAGCGACAAGCTCGGGGCCGTGCGCGTGATGGTGTTCTGCTCGTTCCTGTTGTTCGCGGCTTCGCTTGTGCTTTTTCACCTGACATCGGCAACCGCGCTTCTCTTTCTGCTACCGTTCGCCTTAGGTTACGGCGGAACGTTCGTGCTGATTCAGCGACTCGCCTCCGACCTTTTCGGGCGTGCCGACGCGGGTCGAATTCTCGGCACCATCACGCTCATCGAGGTCATCGGCGCGGCCATCGGCGGCAAGATCACCGGCTACCTCGCCGACCTTCACGGAGGCGATTACACCGTCGCATTTTACGGCGTTACCATCGCCGCCGCAGGAGCATTTTTCGCCGCCGTCATCGTCGCCCTTCTCTCTTCTCCCGAACTCCGAAGGCAAAAACGCGACCGGTAGGGAGCATGTTCCATCAGACGTCCGACGCTCCCGTCTCTCGTCTCCCGTCTCCCGTCTCCATTACGGCACGAGGACGATCTTGCCGGCGGCTTTTGTTTCGATGACGGCGAGGTGTGCGGCGGGTGCTTCTGCGAGAGTGAAAGTGCGGTTCACGATCGGCTTCAGCGAACCGTCCGAAAGGCCATTGAATACGGCTTCGCGGATCTCTTGGCGATTCGCTTCAGAATAGTTAAAAAGCGACATTCCGAAGATCGTTGCGTCCTTTCCCATCGTCAGCCGCGGTGAAAATTCGAGGCTTCCGCGGCTGCCGACGATAACGATCCTGCCGAACATCGCGAGCGTTTTGAAGTCGCGTTCGAGATTCTCGTTCGCAAGCATTTCGATAATCACATCGACGCCTATGCCGCCCGTATATTCGAGAATGGCGTCGAGATGCCCCTCGTCGGAATGATCGAAGGCGGCATCGGCCCCGTTCGCTCGGATAAGGTCAAGCCCCGCCGCGGAACTCGCCGTGCCGATCACGGAGATCCCCGCTCCTTTTGCCCATTGCACGGCGGCAAGGCCGACGCCGCCGGACGCTCCGTGAACCAAAACCGTGTCGCCGGAGGCTGCCTTCGCCTTCTGAAACAGCGCCCGAAACGCGGTCGCATACGGCGTCCAGACGCCCGCACCTTGCTCGAACGTAATATTGTCCGGCAGGCGTGCGGCGTCCCGCTCTTCGCAGAGCGTGAACTCGGCATACGTACCCGTGAGCGAACCCGAAGTATATACGCGATCACCCGACTTGAACTCCCGAACATCACTGCCGATCGCCTCGACAACCCCCGCAGAATCTTTTCCCGGCGTGTAAGGCAGCGGCGGCAGTTTCGGATACACCCCTGACCTAAGATAAGTATCTACAGGATTTACGCCGACAGCTTTAACCTTTACGAGTACTTGCGTTGGTCCGACAGACGGTGTTTCGACGGCTTCGACCTTAAGGACTTCAGGTGAGCCGAACTCACGGATAACGATCGCGTTCATAGAATCAGTTTAACAAATCGGCGTTTGAAATTTTCATCCGCTGTAAGCCGAGTTGTGATAGACTTCTTTCCGTTCAAAACATAATTCAGAACGCGTTTGGGAATGTATCCGCATTCGCGGTCGATCAATTGGTGTCCAAAGGAGGCTTCAGATGCGTATTCGCCCGATCTTTGTCGTTGTCGTTTCTCTCTTTCTTGCCGCTTCGCTAGTGGCTCAAACTAAAG
>DAORTR010000052.1:0-15955 GCA_035432765.1 Pyrinomonadaceae bacterium | reverse complement strand
AGTTGTGATTTTCTCCGTTACCGCCGTGGTCTTCGCAACTTATCAAGAAATTCGTGCATCTTAATCTACGCGTGGTAAAGTCTATTTATACTTAAGATCCCCCGGCAGAAAGGCGGTTTTTCAGGAGGCGTTTCGATGTCAAACAGCAAGTTTAGGACGGCAGCGGCATTTATTGCCGCATTTAGTATTTGGACGGCCGTCGTCGGCACGGTCCCGGTCGGCGTTTACGGCCAAACGGTCGAGAAACCGGCGGCAAAGGCGGATGACTCAAAAAAGGCCGCCGACCCGACGCCTACGCCAACTCCGGCCCCGCCACATTCAACCGAGGCACTTTCAACGAAAGACGATCCTTCGCAGATCGGCAAGCGCAACATCAACGGCGGTGCCGATAAATTATTCGGCTGGCTCGGCGGTTCGCAGGAGAAAGAGGTGGCGATCGGCCGTCGTCTTGCCGCCGAGGTCGAACAGCAGACAAAGATGGTCGATGACCCGATGATCACAGAATACGTGAACCGCGTCGGCCAGAATATCGTGCTTCATTCGGACGCCAAGATCCCGTTCACTATCAAGGTCATCGACAGCGATGAGGTCAACGCGTTTGCTTTGCCCGGCGGGTTTTTCTTTGTGAACAAAGGACTTATCCTCGCCGCAGACAACGAAGCGGAACTCGCTGGCGTTATGGCGCACGAAATAGCGCACGTCGCTGCACGGCACGCAATGGAGAATCAGGGCAAGGGTAAACTCCTGCAATACGGCATTCTCGGCGGGCTTATTATGACTGGCGGCATCGCTGGCGCAGTTCTTCAAAATACTGCCGGTTTGGGCCAAATGCTTGCGTTCTTTAAGTTTACGCGTGGTGCGGAGGAGGAAGCGGACCGTCTCGGCGTTCAATATTTGTATGCGGCGGGATATGATCCGACCGCGATGTCAACGATGTTCGAGAAACTTGCATCGCAGAACAAAAAGAAGCCCGGTTCCCTTTCAAAGCTTTTTATGAGCCATCCGCCGGCACTCGAACGCCGTGACGACAGCCAATCTCTCGTTGCGCGCTTTCCGGAACACGAAGAGTACGTCATTAGCACTTCTGAATTTCAGCGGGTGAAGGCACACCTACTAAAGATCACGAACGCAAAAGCCGGTATCAAGGGCGATTTCGACGAAGCGGATCAAGGGCCGCCGACTCTGAAGAAACGGCAGCAAGCTCCGGACGAACCTGACGCCGCCGATTCGAGCAGCAGTTCACAGGACAGTGGACCGCCAAAGCTGCAGAAACGCAACGAACCGACGTCTCCAAATCCAACAGCAACTCCGAATCAATAATTCGTGAGTATGAAAAATGCCAACCGCGAAGCTAGCCTTTAGCTTCGCGGTTCTTTCTTTTCGGGATCACAAACGAATGCAAATGTAGAATACTGGAAAGGGTGAAGGTCGCAATTTTGAACTCCAAACTCAACGAACTGTTCGAACTCTCGGCGTTCCGTTCCAGAACCCAGTTCTGACTAGCTCCGAGGAGAGGCAGATTCCACGTTGACTTAAGAAAAGCCCTTGCCGGTATCAGCAAGGGCCTTCATGGCTGAACGGGTTGGAAAGCCTCTATTTATTCGTTTTTGGTTGTGGCGTTGCGGTAACGGGCGAAGCGTTCGCCTGTGCCGAGCGGTCGGAAATGACCGTGGTCAAAGCCTTCGGGATCTGATTCGAATTCAGCTCGCCCTGGTTCTCGATGATCTGGTCGATAAGTTCGAATTTCCCTTTATCGAAATGATCCGAGATGAGTACGCCATTGTCGTCGATCGTCATTGGGTAGATACCGAAAAGCTGATTCTTAAAGTTCGAAAAGAAGCCGGGCTGTGCACACGATTCGATCCTTGCGCGTTCGGGGTTAGCCGCCGGAACGCTCGCTCCGACAAGTTCGAGCTGCTGAGCCGCTTTCTTTACATACTCGCTGTTCGGGTAGTCCGCGACGATCCGCTGATAATACCGAGCCGCCTGATCCGTCTCCTCTTCAAGCTGGTAAGTAACGGCGAGTTTGAAGAGAACCTCGTCCATAAAGCAGAACTCGGGATATTTGTCGATGATCTCGCGATAGCGGGACTGAGCTCCCTTAAGGCCGCCTTTCTTTTGATCGACCGACAGCGTGTAGTAATAATTCGCGATATAGAGATTGTGCAGGCCGAGATTATCCTGCACCTCTTCGAGACGCTTCCTCGCTTCGTCAAGGATCGTGGAATTCGGATACTGGCCGATAAGAGCCTTGAGCTTGATCTCGGCTCGTTTTGCACGCGTCGCATCTCTATCAGGCAGCCCGATCTGCCGCATTTCTGCTTCTGCGATCTTTAAAACGACGCGGTCTGCGAGCGGATGTGTCGGGAAGAACGTAAGCCAATCCTGATACGAGGCGATCGCCTGGATCAAATTCGATGAACTTCCTTCGAGGAAGAACGAATCGGCAACGGCGAGCTTCGCCATCGGAAGATACGGCGAGTCGGGATAGGTCGAAATGATCGTTTGATAAAGAAGGCGTCCGACGTCGTAATTCTTCTTTCGAACCTCGCGAGTTGCGACGATAAAAAGCTCCTTGTCTCGACCCGGACTTACCGAACCGATCAACTCTTCGTATTCGTCATTGCCGCCTTTGCCGAAGATGCCGAGGAACTTCTTTTTCTTCTTCTTTTCACGAGGCTTCCCGACCGGCGTCTCGGGCAAAGCGCGAGCTTCCGCCGTCTCGGTTTGGAATTTCTCGACTCTCGACTGAAGTTCACCGACAGCCTGCTCGATACTGTCAACATCCGATTTCTCGTGCTTTTCGCCGCGTTCCACCTTGCCGGACAAGTTGTTGACATCTTTGGCGAGCCGCTTTGCTTCTTCCGCCATGCTCGTCGCCCTTGAGTAGAAAGATTCGGGCGATTTGATGTCCTTTGACGCATCGTCCTTGGCCTCGGTCTTTAGTGCGGAGGCAACGCTCTCAAGCGAGCGACGCATACGCTCCAGTTTGTCGCTCATTACGTTGAGACGTTGCAATTCGGTGCCGTCACCTTGTTTCCCTTGAGCAGAAACGGCGAGACTCGCCGCGAGAACGATGGTCAAGAGAGAAAAAAGGCCTAGAACTCTTTTTGAAAACATAAAATTATCTGAAGCGAACCGTGTGGGATCAAACCCAATCGGAACCTCGGTCGAGCAATGCTTTTACAGCTTGTGCGGGATCTCCCGTACCGAAAACGGCGGAACCCGCGACGACGATATCCGCGCCTGCGCCAACGATATCGGCAATATTCTCTTGGTCCACGCCACCGTCGATCTCGAGCAGCGTGTCGAGTCCGCGTTCGCGGACGATCTCTTTCAATCTTCGAAGCTTATCAAGCACGGGCGGAATGAACTTCTGTCCGCCAAACCCCGGATTCACGGACATCACGAGTACGAAATCTGCATAATTGAGTACATCGTCGAGCATCGCAAGCGGCGTTGCCGGATTCAAGACTACACCGGCGAGAGCTCCTTCTGCCTTGATCGACGCCAAAGTGCGATGAATGTGCGGGTCGACCTCTATGTGTACCGAGACCATATCGGCACCGGCTCTTACGAAATCCGCGGCATAACGGCCCGGTTCCTCGATCATTAGGTGCGTGTCGATCTTGATCCGCGTGCATTTCCTCAAGGACTTTACGACGGGCAAGCCGATCGTAATGTTCGGGACGAATTTACCGTCCATCACATCGACGTGCAACACGGTCGCGCCGCCGGCTTCGACCGCCGCGATCTCTTCGCCGAGCCGAGCAAAATCAGCCGAGAGGATCGAGGGCGCCATCTCGAACGGCGCAGTCCTCTCACCTATTTTTGTTGCAATTTCGCCCATTTTAGTTGCACTAACGATCTTTTTTTGCGGCCGGCTTCGGCTTGTTTTCCTTGTCCTTCTTTGTCTTGGAGTCGTCCGAGTCCTTCTTTGCCGGCGATGTTTGCTTATTCGAGGCCGGCTTATCGTCGGAGGTGTTCTTTTTGTCCGTCGCCTTCGTGTCAGACGTTCCGTCGGCGCCGGCGTCGGGATCCGTATCCGAATTGGTTATATCCCGCGTTGTATCGGCTTTCTTCTTCGAGGTCGTTTTCTTCTTCGGCTTGTCGGAGATCATTTCCTCGATCTTCTTGGAATCATCTTCGTCACCCTTTACGGTCGCGGGGACATCCGTCGGAGTACCGCCGCCTTTGCTCGTAACAACGTAAATGACCTGGCCCGTCTTAACGGTCTCGCCCGGTTTTGGAAGCTGCTCGATGACCGAATCTATCGGCTCGGAGCTAACCCGTTCGGCGCGTTTTTTGACTTTGAGGCCGAGCGAAGCAAGCTCTTTCTCGCTCTCTGTAGCGTTCTTGCCGACCAACTCAGGCACCTTAACCTCGGTACCCTGCAGCGACATATACACAACGCCGGCCATCGACAGGAAGAAAACCGCGACGACTGCCGCTAAGCCAACGAGCCTAAGGACGCCTGAAATTGCTCTATTTTGTACTCCCACAGTTTCTAATATTCTCGGCCTTGCGCCGTGGCGAAAAACATCCAGCGAACGAGCGGAAAATGCTCGGAAAACAAGTAAACCAAGAGTCTATCATTAACAGGCTTGTATGCAATCCTTCGAGATCACGTTTTCCGCCTCAGAACTGCCGCAAAAAACCCATCAACACCGTCGCGATCAGGGTAGGTTCGCAAGGTTCCGTCATCGCGAATAAGGGGCTCTCTGCCGTTGATCCGCCCTATCTCGAAAGCATCGGAGCCGCCGAGGAATTCCGCGATAACGTCCTCATTCTCTTCGCGTTCGAGCGAACAGGTCGAATAGATCAAATGCCCGCCGGGAATCAGACATTCGGCGGCATTTCGCAACATAACTAGTTGCCGGGCCTGAAGGCGCTCAAGTTCATCTACTTTGACGCGATAGCGTATCTCCGGGTTGTGTCTTATCGTGCCGGTTCCGGAGCAAGGAGCATCGAGTAGGATCGTGTCGAATATTGCATCGAAAGGCAGAGGCTTTTCTGCGTCGTAACGAAGAACTTCAACATCCTCAATTCCCTGTCTTTGGAGCAGTTCGACAAGCGTTTTTGTCCGTTTGGCGGAAAAGTCGCCAGCAGTTATCCGCGCTGTTGGAACTGACATAGCGATCGCCGCCGTCTTGCTTCCAGGAGCCGCACAAAGATCGAGGAAGCGCGATCTGACGAACCCCGACGCGATCTCGGCGACAAGCTGCGATGCCTCGTCCTGAAAATATATCCGACCGTCGGCCTCAAGTTCCCGCAAACGGGCTTTGGTTTCGACCGAAATAAAGGCTCCCGCGACCAATTTGGAACGCTCGGCCTCACCGGCGACAATGAGGCTCTCGATCAATGGGTCATTGGTCTTTGGCGTGCGGCGAAAAGCAATACTAGGAAGCTCGTTATTCGCACGGGAGATCTTCGCTGCACGTTCTGCGCCGAACTGGCTCGACCAACGTTCAATAAGTTCCGCCGGATGCGACGTCTCGACAGAAAGACGTTCGATCTCGCTCGCAAATTCGAGATGCGGAGTCTCGCGGGAAAGCTTTCTCAAGATCGCGTTCACAAAGCCTGCGGCTGAGTGTTTTCGGGCGAATTTTGCCAGTTCGACGCTCTCGTTGATGGCGGCGTGAGGCGGGACGCGCTCGAGGAACTTGAGTTGAAAAATTCCGAGCCGCAGGATCATCCTGATATCGCGATCGATCTTTTTGCCGCCTGCGGCGCTGTCGATCAAGCGGTCCAGATAGATCTGCCGCCGCAGCGCGCCCAAAACTAGTGCATGGCAAAGGCCCTTGTCCGCGCCGTCCAAAAAGCCTTCGGCCTCGGGCAGAAGCACAGCCGACAAGCCGCCTTCAAGCTCGATCTTTTTTAGAATTCGAAAAGCGGCGACACGTGCGGGCGAGATGTTCATTTAAGTTCGGCGCGGTCTGGTAGAGAATGGCGTTTTGAGCGATCCCACGAAACGCCTTTGCGCAAGTCATTGTCGAGCGTCGTTCGTTCGTCAAAAACAAAACACTCGCCCTCCCAGAGTGATTCTTCGCGAGGAACTTCCTCAAGATATTTGAGAATTCCACCTTTTAGCTGATAAACCTCTTGGAATCCGCGAGCGAGCATAAAGGGTGCGAATTTCTCGCAGCGAATGCCGCCGGTGCAGAACATCGCAATGCGTTTGTGATTCTCGGGAGAAAGTTTTTCCGCGACGTATTCAGGGAGTTCGCTGAACTTTTCGATCTCCGGATTCACGGCACCGGCAAATGTGCCGGTCTCGAATTCGTAAGCGTTTCTGGTGTCTAGGACAAGCGTTTCGGGGTCGCGGATCAACTCGTTCCACTCTGCGGGCGAGATATGCGTGCCTTCACCAAGCGCGATATCGACGGGCTGTTTTAGCGTTACGATCTCAGGCTTGATCTTAACGTCGATCTTCCGCAAAGGACGCGAATCAGCATACGAGACTTTTAGAGCAAGCGTCGTCGCAAGCGCGGCTTCAGCTAACGGGATAAAAGCGGCGATCTCGGCGGGCGTACCGCACAATGACGCGTTAAATCCTTCCGTCGCAAGAATTACCGTGCCGCGAACGCCGGTCTCCCGCATCGCCCCCGCAAGAGTTTCCTTGATTACGGGAAGCTCGTTCGCGAGGAACGTCCTGAATTCGTAGCCGTTGACTATCTCGATCTCTTCCATCATTCAAATCCGCGAGAACCGCTCGCCTTTCTCGATATGCACGCCGTTAAGTAAGTCGCGCGCGGTCATCCTTTTTCGTCCCTGCTGCTGTAATTCTGTGATCGCGAGCGTCGTTTGTGACCCGCACGCGACAATGATCGATCCCTTTGTCGTCTCGACGATCTCGCCGGGTTCGCAACTTGATGCTTCCAGAGTAGGCTCTGCGGCCCAAATTGTCAGCCTCTCACCGCGAAATGACGTAAACGATGCGGGAAAGGGCTGAAAAGCTCGGACGCGGTTGGCGATCTCGGCAGCGGTCAAACTCCAGTCGATCTCGCCATCCGATCGTTTTAAGATCGGAGCGAGCGTCGCAAGTTCGTGAACCTGCTGCCGCGGCGATATCGTCTCAAGATTATCGAGCGTTTCTGCAAGGAGTTCCGCGCCGACAAACGATAATCGCGACAGCAATTCGACCGAAGTTTCGCCTGTCTCTATCGGCGTTTCACGCTGCAGAAGGATGTCGCCCGTGTCGAGTCCTTCATCCATTCGCATCGTGGTTACGCCTGTCGTCCTATCGCCGTTCGCGATCGCCCAATTCACGGGCGCCGCGCCGCGCAGCTTCGGCAAGAGCGAAAAATGGACGTTGACCGCCCCTTTGGGATACGCGTTGAGAAAATGAAGAGGCAAGATGCGACCGTAAGCGACGACGACGGCGACATCTGCCGCGTGAGAGCGGAAGGTCGTTAGCGCCTCAACGGTCCGCACCTTTTCGGGCTGCAGCACCGGAATACCGAGTTCAAGGGCCTTCGCTTTTACGGGCGAGAAGACGACCTTATTCCCTCGGCCGGACGGTCGATCCGGCTGCGTATAGACAGCAACGACCTCGTGGCCGTCCGCCGCGATGCATTCGAGCGTCGGCACGGCAGCGGCCGGTGTTCCCATAAAAACGATCTTCATCCTGTTCTTATCTCGCAAGACCTAGGGCGTCCGCCATTACGTAGAACGTCCAATTCTCTTCCATCGATCCGCGGAAAAGGTACGCGTTCACGCCCGTCGCAAATATCGCCACGTCCTCGCCGCCGTGGGTTTCGCCTGTCAGCGGGATCGCCGCTTCCTGAAGATAATCGGGGTCGTCAGTATTCACGTTCGTTAGGTCAAAACGCCCGTTGGTGTTGGGTTTTACCTTTGAGTAACCATCGCAGCATTTTTTGGGACCGGCCGGCTGCTTGTCCGTTTCGCCCTGATTCCCTTTGCCATTCGCATACGAAAGCGTCGTATACGGCAGGCCGAGTTTGTCCTTGTGATAACCGGGTTCGAGGTTGCCGTCTGCGGCCATCTGGCGGACAAGCCCAAGTATGTCGTTACCGCGTGCTGGATAGCCTTGTATCACCAGCGTGTGGCTGTGATCGGCTGTTACGACGATCAGCGTGTTCTCAAGATCGACCTTGCTTGCCGCAGTTCGAACGGCGTCTGAAAGCGCGATCGTATCCGTCAATGCGCGATAAGCATTTCCGGCGTGGCTGCCGTGGTCGATTCGTCCGCCTTCGACCATCAGGAAATAGCCTTTTTTATTTCGCGAGAGAATGTCGATCGATCTTGCGGTCATCTCCGACAGAGAGGGCTCGCCGGCCTTGTCGTTCTTCCTATCGAACGAATAACGCATATACGACGGCTCGAAAAGCCCCATCAAACGCTTTGTTTTTTTGGGGTTGATCTTATCGAAATCCTTCTGGTTCCAGACGTACTTAGAATCATCCTTCTTATCGACCCATTCCTTGATCAAGTCGCGTTTGTCGAGCCTTTCCCCGTGCTTGTCCGAGTATTCCGGATCGGTCTGATCGAACGTCATAAATTTCGAACGTCCGCCGCTCAAAAGAACCTCCGGGCCGTCGCCGTAAGGCGTTTCGATAAGTTGCCGAGCGATGTCTGGAAAACCCGCAGAATAGGCAGTCGGATTCGCCTTCTTGATGTCGGCGTCGGACTCCCAGTTGCGGTCGGCTGTATGCGCATAGCATGCTCCGGGCGTCGCATGCGTCAATCTCGCCGTCGATACGATGCCGGTCGAGAGTCCTGCCTCTTCGGCATATTCAAGCAAGGTCTTTGCCTCGTTCCCTTTTACCGTTCGGTAATCATCGTGAACTACGTTCTGGTTGACCGAGAGAATTCCCTCATCGGTCTTTACGCCGGTGATGATCGCGCTCATCGTCGGCGCGGAATCCGAGGTCTGCTGATTCGTAGAGTACGTCTTTGAGAGTGCAGAGTACGGGAAATCCTCAAAGCTCAAGCGGTTTTCTTCACCGCTTTCGCCGCGGAGTTGGCCTTCGAGAATGCGGGCGGCGGTCATCGTCGAAACGCCCATTCCATCGCCGATGAAAAGAATTACGTTCTTTGGCTTGCCCTTTTTCGGCAAGATCGGCTTTGTCGCTTTTGCACGATCGACCGCCGCCCAACCGTCGCGTTTCCAGGTGTCGGGCGTCTCAACGCGTTTCACCGGAAACGGGTCTTTCGGGACCTGGGCAACGATGAGCGCCGCAAGGCAAACCAGAGTGAGCAGAGAGAGAGCAAATTTCATAATTCATCCACGGGAAAAAAGTAAGTTGCGAAATATTTTACCAATTTGCCCTCGCAAGGCTAAATCGCTTACACTCTTCGAAATTTCTGTTCCCGGAATAAATTTCAAAAAAGATGCGTTTCATAGGTGCAACACACTTGCATTCTTTGCAACACTCGTGTATTCTTTAATTCGGACGCGCATGGAGCAACCGCGTAATCTCCACACAAACAAAGACTTATGAGCACAGACAAAGGAAAAGCCATCGAATCAGCATTGGCACAGATCGAGAAGAAATTCGGCAAAGGGGCGATAATGCGCCTCGGCGAACGCCCGCATAACGAAGCTGGAGCAATATCCACGGGTTGCTTGAGCCTCGATGCCGCGATCGGCGTCGGCGGCTTTCCGAGAGGTCGGATCGTCGAGGTTTACGGACCTGAAAGCTCCGGAAAGACGACGCTTGCTCTTCAGGTCGTAGCGTCTGCGCAGCGTGACGGCGGCGTTTGTGCTTACATCGACGCGGAACATGCGATGGATCCCGAATACGCGGGCAAGCTGGGCGTGAACATCGACGATATGCTCATCTCGCAGCCCGATTCCGGCGAGCAAGCTCTCGAGATCGCCGAAACCTTGATCCGTTCGAACAGCGTCGATGTGATCGTCATCGATTCGGTCGCGGCGCTCGTTCCGCGTGCGGAATTGGATGGCGAAATGGGCGATTCGCTTCCCGGCCTGCAGGCTCGGCTAATGTCCCAGGCTTTGCGAAAGATCACGGCGATCGTCGCGAATTCGCACACGTGCTTTATCTTCATCAACCAGCTGCGCGAGAAGATCGGCGTCTTTTTCGGCTCGCCGGAGACTACGACCGGCGGCAAAGCTTTGAAATTCTATTCGAGCCTGCGGCTTGATATCAGGCGTATCGGAGCGATCAAGGACGGCGATAAGGTCGTCGGCAACCGCACACGCGTGAAGGTCGTCAAGAACAAATGCGCGCCGCCGTTCCGCGAGACGGAATTCGATATTATGTACGGCGAAGGAATTTCACGCGAGGGCGACCTGATCGATCTCGCTGTCAATCACAACGTCGTCGAAAAGGCCGGCGCATGGTTCTCATATTCCGGCGAACGTCTCGGCCAGGGCCGCGAGAATGTCAAAACGCTGCTCAAGAACACGCCCGATCTGACCGCACGTATCGAGAACGACGTCAAGATCGAGCTTGGTTTTGTAAAGGCAGATTCAGCCGCGAACTAGCGTGCCGCTCCTACTGCTTGTTCGCGTTCTGAATCCGCTTCATGCTTTTCATCGCGGGCACATTGTCGGAGGCACCCGGCGGAACGGCATTGACATCGGAAGCCGCCTTTCGCATCTTGTCGAGTTCAGCCTTGCTCGGAATGCCGGGAGTCGGCGTCGCACCGGGTTTGACGCCGCGTTTTAGTTCCTCCTGGCTAGGGATGCCGGGCGTCGGAGTCGCTCCCTTTTCGACCTTCAGCGGATCTTTCGGGATTCCGGGCGTCTCGTTGGCCGATGGTGCGATCGGCTTCGGATCTAAGCCTTCGGGCATATTCGCGGGATCGATGTTCGTCTTGACCGCCGAGCCGTTCGCATTGGCGTTAGTCGCCGTATTCGCGTCGGATGTGCCTGCCGAACCGCACGCCGCACCGATCGCCGCGATGGCAAAAAGAAGAGTGAATGCAATGAACTTTGACATTAAAAAAACCTCGCTTTATTCATAAATGAAACCACGCCGCAGCCATCAAGCGCAAGGCGCGGGTTTGACAACTCAAAGCGGCCTTATTTACACTCATAAATTCGCGTATCGGAATGCTTCGGATGCGCGTCCACGCCAAATATTTGGCCAGGTAGCTCAGTTGGTAGAGCAGCGGACTGAAAATCCGCGTGTCGGCGGTTCAATTCCGTCCCTGGCCACCACCATCCTCTCAAAAACTGCCTAGATCGCTTTCGGCCTTGTTAGGTTATTATTTCGAAATGGCAAATTAGTAAGAATGTCGTTGATCTCGTCCGGTTTAATCCTGATGCACAATATCCCTATGAACTGCGTACTGAGGATTTTCAGATGGCGATGCAGGATGTCTATGATTTCTTCTTCGACGTGAATGTAGCCCTCACCGGAAAAGGGCTTGGTCGCCTCGACGAAATACTACGCCCAGCAATAATGTCAGGAGTTGTTTCCGACATGCTGACGGCAAGTCTTGCCAAGCACTCGCGCGTCTTGACCGAGAACCAATATTTTAATGGCCACCCGGACCTAATTGTTCGTGGTGTTTACGCCAACAACTCGGTAAAGGCGGGCCTTGAGGGAGTAGAAATAAAAACCACCCGGAAAGCGGGCGGCGCGGTTGACACTCACGGCGCCCGCGATCAATGGATGTGCGTATTTGTTTACGAAATTGACGTTAAAACAGAACCTGCGGTCAGCCGAGTTCCGATGAGGTTCACGGAGGTTTATCTGGCACGTGTTACTATTAACGACTTTCGCAAAAATGCCCGAGGAGAACTCGGCACACGAACCGGGACTCTTCACAGAGAAGGCGTCAACAAACTTCGCCAAAATTGGATATACCGAGCCTAATCATATCATACGGACAGTTCCGCCAAACGTGGTATCGCTCCACACGCCAATCTGAAATACGTATCATCGGATTCGACACCAACGGACTCATATCCGACAGCCTCAGCGGCCGCTAGCGTCGATCCGCTCCCAGCAAATGGATCCAAGATCACACCGCACTCAAGAGGCAACGAAGCTCGGACGATCTGCCTCAAGAACGCCTGCGGTTTCAAACTTGGATGAGGTGCAATCTGCTTTTCCACGCGGCGTGTCGGATAGGATGCAATCACATCTCCAAAAGGCCTTTCGGCAGAATGGCGGCGAAAGCCGCCCGTGCCCCATTTTCTCAAGTTATCCTGGACTCGACCCTCCAAAGGTTTCCGGAATATCAACCAGGGTTCCCACATCGACCGCGGCATAACGCTAACGCTGTCAAACTCTGTGTGAGCCCCCTTAGGCCTATCTCCTCCACGCATGGTCATCGTAAGCCGAACCAGTTCCCCCCTTCGCTCTAGCCCTGCCCTACATAGAGCATTCGCAACAATATAAGATAGGAGTGGATTCGACGCGATCAGAACATTTGCTCCCGGAACCAAAATCGGAAGCAGATGCTTTCCAAACGAAAAATAATAGGCGGAAAGGTCGTCAAGCTGAGATGGAGAAAGCGTAGTAAATCTTGGCAATGGAGAGCGCTGATGTCCATCGAAAGCGGGCGGGATTCGCCAAACCCCACCGCGTCCTGCCCTTAACTTTCTTACTTGACTATCCGAATACTCAAACAATCCGTACGGTGGATCGGTGACAACGGCGTGAATCGAATTGCTTGCCCTGGTCCGCAACCACTCTAGGCAGTCAGCCTTTATCAACGTAGCTTTACCCAATTCGACTGACTCTACCTTGTTCTTCCCTAGAATAGATGTGCTATCGAACGAGCCCTGCGGTCCAGATGCGATCGTATAGACGCCGTGACCGCTCCGAGCAAAGATTCGTGGCGAATTCAGTCGCAGATAGGATCGAACTGAAGAACCGGACGTCGGCCCGATCAAGATCTCAACGTTACGTTCGATCTCGCTAACGGACATCGGTCGGCCTGATTCAGAAAGAATGCTCATGATCGCGTCCCGAACGAGGCCTGGACTCTTTTTCACTATGTCGTTCATGCATTGCTCCGACGTCTAGACGTCTTTTGAAGACTGTACGACTTTGTAACCTTACGGTCAACGTACGAGATTCGAAATCGAGAACGAGCCTCAAGGCAATACTATGACGTTTAGACCGACCGCCTGACGATCTGCCGGGAACGAGTGGCCGCCGCAGAAATTCGACCGGTATCGATTCGATTTTTACAGTGGCGTCGTGTCTCCACACCCGTGGAGATGAACCGACTTACACGGGTAAAATTTCCGCGTTGAAGTAAGCGTCTCCACGCCCGAGAGCCGGCTTTTCGTGGGTGTGGGAATGTGGGACAGCCGCCTCGCTTTTTTTGCGGGGGCTTTTCCTTTATTTCGGTTGTTTCAGGGACGGTTCATCTCGAATCGGACGGTATGCTTTATACTATGACTATTGCGCTTATGGAGCCGCTTGCGAATAGGATAAGGCCGAGGGGGCTTGATGGGTTTGTCGGGCAGGAGCATCTTGTCGGCGAGGGGAAACCGTTGCGGCTGGCTATCGAGGGCGGACATATCTTCTCCTTCGTTTTATGGGGCACGCCAGGCACGGGGAAGACGACACTGGCGAGGATCTACGCGAACGCGATCAACGCAGAGTTTCACGAACTTTCTGCCGTCTCGGCGGGCAAAGAGGATATCCGAAAGATCCTCGGTGAAGCCAAAAAACCAAAGGGGAAAATGGACGAACAGAAAGAGTTCGACCTCCAAGACCTCGAAACGACCGAGAAGCGGACTAAGGTCCTTTTCCTTGACGAAATTCACAGATTCAATAAGGCACAGCAGGATTTTTTGCTGCCGTTCGTCGAAAGCGGTGAGCTCGTATTGATCGGCGCGACGACTGAGAATCCGAGCTTTGAGGTGATCCCGGCACTGCTTTCGAGGGTGCGTGTTTTTGTCTTCGAAGAGCTAAGTCCCGCAGAGATGTCAGCGATCTTCGACCGAACCGAGCTTGAGATCGGCAAGGATGCGCGCGAGTGGCTAATCGAGATGGCGAATGGCGACGCGCGTCAGGCGATCTCGATGCTCGAGAGTACCGCGCAGCTATATGACGAGATCACGGTCGAGACGTTAAAGGAGACGCTGCAGGCGAAATTTCTGCGTTACGACAAGAAGGGCGAGGAGCATTACAACGTCATTTCGGCGTTCATAAAATCGATGCGGGCGAGCAAACCGGACGCCGCGATGTATTACCTCGCGCGAATGCTCGAATCCGGCGAGGACCCGAAGTTCATCGCGCGTCGAATGGTGATCTTCGCTTCGGAAGACATCGGCCTAGCGCAGCCGACAGCATTGGTCGTCGCGAACGCGGTCTTTCGTGCGGTCGAAACGATCGGGATGCCCGAATGCGCTTTGAATCTTGCGCATGGCGTCGCGTATTTGGCTAACGCGGCAAAAGATCGTTCGGCTACGGACGCGATCGGCGAAGCCTCGCAGGACGCAAAGAAGTTCGGCAATCTGCCTGTGCCGATGAAGATACGAAATGCTCCGACGCGACTGATGAAAGAGCTTGGTTACGGCAAGGACGAGGGCAACGACCCGGAAGGCGATCTTTTGCCCGGCAAATTGCGCGGAAAGAAGTATTTTAAGAAGGCCTAACGCTTCCAGTAGTTCTTGATCTTAAGGTCGAGCATCGGAAAGGCACAGTATTCGACCGAGCGGCCGGATTCGCGCAATAGCTTGACCATCGGAATCGCGGCGTCGGCATTTCGCGTGTGTACGATGATCGTTGCGGCACGCTGCAAACTCGGATTCTCCGTCAACCACTTTGCGACCTCAAAACCCGTCTGATGATAATCGTCGTGGTCGTTCGAGACGTAATGATGCGGCAAGAGATCGTGGTCGAGGAAGATCGCGTCGTAGCTTCGCTCGGCGAGGAAGGCCTTTGCGTCCTCGACGTTCGCTGCGATGTCGAGGTCGTCGCCGTCGAACCTTTTAACGAACCAACGGTGTCGTCTCTCGTCGTCATCGAGAAGCATAACGCTGATGGGAGTTCGGTCGGCGGAAAGGTCCGCGAGTTTCAGTTTTATTAAGATGCTCTTGATTAGTCCCATTAGAAATCGGGCGCGTCATCGCGCATAAAGTTTTCAATATACATTACGCGGGCGGGCGGTTCGAGTTCCAAAAGCTGAATCCTCGGTGTTATACTACGTCTCCCTTCTCCTTTTATATGACAAAAGGCATGAGTCAAAAACCTTTTCTAAGATCGGTCGAGCGTTCTTCGGAACCGGATCCTGCGTCGGCGTGCCCGCGTTGTTTCGGAACGGGTCTTGAGATCACGTCGGACGGCGCAAAGCGCTGTATGTGCCGGATCCTGCTCGACGATGCCGATCAGAATAAGCGAGCTAAACTCCCCCGTAGATACGACAACTGCCATTTCTCGAACTACAAGCCACAGAATCCATCGCAGACGGCCGCGCTTCGATACGCGACGACGTTTACGATGGAATATCCTGCCGTCGATCGCGGCCTGATCCTGATGGGAACGGTCGGCGTCGGCAAGACGCATCTTGCTGTCTCGATCTTGAAGGGCCTCGCGGAACGTGGTTTCAACTGTCTATTCTACGAATTCGGCGCGCTTTTGAAAGAAATTCAGGATTCGTACAACCCGAACACGTTCTCGTCGGAACTAAGCGTCCTTTCACCCGTGTTGAACACCGAAGTGCTGGTTCTCGACGAGCTTGGGGCGTCAAAACCGACCGATTGGGTGCGCGACACGCTCGGCCACATCATAAACACGCGCTATAACGACAAGAAACTCACTGTGTTTACAACGAATTACCTCGATAACCGTCCGAACGAACGTGAAGAAACGCTCGAGGACCGCATTGGCGTCCGTACGCGCTCACGACTCTTTGAGATGTGCAAAAGCGTGGAAATTACTGGTCCCGACTATCGCCGAGGCATCGATTCGAAGCGGTAAAACATCAAAATTTGAATGTTTTAATTTTCTTAAACATTTTTGTTTACTTTTGTACATATTATACATATAATGGCGTA
>DAORTR010000051.1:0-16090 GCA_035432765.1 Pyrinomonadaceae bacterium | reverse complement strand
TTCATCGCTGCGGCGGAAATGCCCGCTGCACGACATGCAGGATCGAACTCATTTCCGGTGACGCCGGAAATATGGGCGAAAGCGAAGAAGCGATCTTGTTAACAAAGGCGGACCTCGGGCCGAACACTCGTTTGTCCTGCCAAATACAGCTTCAAAATGACCTCGAGGTCAACGTAATAAATCAGGCGAGCATCGCCGGCATCGACGCCGGACCGCGTCCCGAAGAATGGTAACGCGCGCGCTTGTCCCGGATAATAGATAGGAGGAAATAATGGGAACCAAAACGACTTATACCGCTCGGACATTCGATCTGAGCGACCTTACAGGCATCTCGAACGAAACGCTCGCGATGCACTTCAAGCTTTATGAAGGCTACGTAACGAACACGAATTCGTACAATCAGCGGGTTGCCGATCTGCTCGGCGACGGGAACCTCGACGCGACGCAGGTTGCGGCATTCAGCGAACTCAAACGCCGTTTCGGATTTGAGTATAACGGAATGGTGCTGCACGAATATTATTTCGAGAATATGCAGAAGCACGGTGCCGGCGATGCGTCCAAGGGCGATAAATTCTACGCCGCGGCCGAGGCTTCGTTCGGCAGTTACGACGTTTGGAAGGCAGATTTTGTCAACACGGGCAAAATGCGCGGCGTCGGCTGGGCGGCAGTCTATCAAGACCATTCGGGCGCTATCTCGAACCACTGGGTCGAACAGCACCAATCGGGCAACGTCGCCGGCTTTACGCCGATCCTTATTATGGACGTTTGGGAACACGCTTGGATCAAGGATTACGCTCCGAGCGAACGAGCCAAATACATCGAAGCCTTCTTCGCGAATATCAATTGGGATATCGTGAACGGACGGCTCGGCTAGTATCGGCACACAGTATCGAGAATCACGCCGGCCTTTCGGGGTCGGCGTTTTTATTGACATCTGATGCAGTGATGACACTGAACAGTTCGATCACGATCATATCCTCGGGCCTCGCCAAATAACGGATCATTATCTTCTCGCGTTGGCGGTTTCTCGAAATGCCGCTTTTGTGACTCTCGACCGCTCGATATCAACTGCCGCGGTCAAAAATGCGGTGTCCGAACACCTGCTGGTGATTTGATCGGTCGCGTATGAGATACTTTCATTATGATCGAAGAAAAGGTCCTGGTTCAAAAATTTCTCAACCGAAAGGGCCGCGAACGGCTCAAGAAGCCCGACTGGCTGAAGATAAAACTCGGTGACCCGCGAAATCAGAACCAGGTAATGGATCTGATCGAGGGCTTGCATCTCCATACGGTTTGCCAAGAAGCAAAATGCCCGAATATCTTCGAGTGCTGGACGGACAAGACCGCGACGTTTATGCTCGGAGGCGATACTTGCACACGGCATTGCGGCTTTTGCGCCGTGAACAAAGGCAAGCCGATGGATCTCGATCCGCTCGAGCCGACGCATGTGGCCGAGGCCGTAAAACACCTTGACCTCAAACACGCCGTAATAACTTCGGTAAATCGAGACGACCTCGCAGACGGCGGTTCGATGCACTGGGCCGAAACCATCTTGAAGGTACGCGAACTCAATCCCGAATGTAAGATCGAGGTCTTGATCCCTGATTTTAACGGCGACGAACAAGCCCTCAATAACGTGCTCAATGCGCGCCCCGAAGTCTTGAACCACAACACCGAGACGATCGCTCGACTCTATCGGCGAGTTCGCCCGGACGCGAAATACGCGCAGACGCTTGAACTTCTCGAACGTTCGGCGAAATATCGCGACACGCAGTTCCCGCGGATGCTAACAAAGAGCGGAATAATGGCCGGGCTCGGCGAAGAATTCGAAGAGGTCGTCGAGTTGATGCGCGACCTTCGCAGCGTTTCGTGCGACATTATGACCATCGGCCAGTACCTTCAGCCTTACGAAAAACGCTTGCCCGTCGAACGCTACGTTACGCCCGAAGAATTCGCCGAATGGAAAAAGATCGGCGAAGCAATGGGCTTCAAACACGTCGAATCATCGCCGCTGACGCGAAGTTCGTATCACGCAAGAGAGCAGGCAGAATGATGACAGTCATTGAATTGTTATGAGATTCGTGCAATATGCTTACTTTCGAATGGGATGAAGATAAGGCTGAGAAAAATCTTAAAAGCACCGAGTTTCATATATCCGCCATGAGCACCGGAATTAGGGAGTTGACGAATGAACGAAACAGAAAAACAAGGCGTTATCGAGGTCCTGAACAGGATCATGGAATTGGAACTGGCGGGAGTGGTGCGTTACACGCATTACAGCTTGATGGTTTTCGGGTATAACCGCATCCCGATCGTGTCTTGGCTAAAAAGCAACGGCGACGAATCGCTTGCGCACGCCTATAAAGCGGGTGAGTTCGTAACGATGCTGGGCGGGCATCCGAGTTTGAAGATCGGACCGCTGCTTGAGACCGAAAAACACGACATCGGCGACATACTGCGTGAAAGCCTCGAGCACGAGAGCACGACCTTGAAAGCATATTACGACCTACTCTCGAAGGTCGAAGGACATTCGGTCTCGCTCGAAGAATACGCTCGCGAGATGATCCTGCAGGAAGAGATACATCTTGACGAAGTGAACAAGATGCTTCGCAAGCCGGGCGAAATGGCTCCCTTCAGCGAGTAGTGAGCAAAATGAGGTCAACAGTAATTTCGGCCGTTTTGCTTCTTCTCGTGCTGGGGTTCGCTTCCGAAGCCTTTGCCGGCGATTACGCGACGCTGAACGTGATCGGTTTTTCAAAAGACGGCCGATATCTTGCGTTCGAAGAATACGGCGTACAGGACGGATCGGGCTTCCCGTATTCGAACATCTACTTTATCGACGTCGAAAAGAACGTGTTCGCTTCGGCGCGCGTGAGTGTACGGCTCGAGAACGAATCTGCGAGTGAAGTAGCGGCTCGGACGCGTGCCGCATCGCTCGCCGCTCGCCAGATCAAGCGACTTGGGATCGTAAAAGGCAACGCGGGCAAACTCGTGGTCTCGCATTTGTTGACCGACCTCACATTCGACAGCAGTGACGACAAGCCTTCGATCGTAAAGTTCGCCGAGGATGTCGGTTCTATGTATCGGCGTGGCGATCATGAACTGTCGCTTTCGCAAAAGCCGATACGGCCGAAAGCCTGCGAATTGTACGAAGAGGACGCAATGCTGCTCGAACTCTCGCTTAAGAACCGAGAGAATGATTCATTCAAATTCCTGCAAAAGGATCTGACGCTGCCTGCGGCGCGCGGATGTGCGATCGACTATCGCATTCAGGACGTCTATCTCTATAAAGGGTCCATCGTGGTTTTCATTGGCGTTTTCACCCGCGGTTTCGAAGGGCCGGATATGCGGTATATGGCCGTCACCGGTAAGCTCGAATAAGCGGCCGATATTATGACGATCGTCGAAACCGATAGACTCTCGCTGCGCGAACTCGAACCCGATACCGACGCCGCGTTCGTTTTTGAACTACTCAACACTCCTTCATTCCTACGATACATCGGCGACCGCGGCGTTCGATCTGTCGAGCGATCTCGCGCCTTTATAGAGGAACAATACTGCGCGAGCTACCGTAACAACGGTTTTGGATTGTACCTCGTCGCTCTCAAAAGCGACGATGGAACAAGGCTGCAACCGATCGGCATTTGCGGATTCGTAAAGCGCGATCACCTCGACGCCCCGGACATCGGATTCGCCTTTCTGCCCGAGTTCGAGCGTCGCGGATTCGGCTACGAGTCGGCTGCCGCAATTCTCGAATACGGGCGCACGGATCTCGGTTTTCGACGCGTTCTCGCGATAACCTCGCAGGACAACGACAATTCGGGTAAACTCCTGATAAAACTTGGCTTCAGCCTCAGCGGCAGTTTTACGGCGCCGAGCGGTGAAGAACTCAAACTTTACGAGATCGCGTTATGAAGTTCGGCCTCATCGCCGGCAACGGCCAATTCCCTTTTCTCGTACTCGACGGAGCGAAGGCTCAGGGCGTCGATCTTTCTGTAGTTGCGATAAAAGAGGAAACGGATCCGCGGCTTGGCGAACTCGCGGTTGACGCGGCCTGGGTCGGGATCGGCCAGCTTGGCAAGATGATCTCGTATTTCAAGAAGCGCGGCGTTACGAAGGTGATAATGGCGGGCCAAGTTAAGCACGTCCAGATCTTTTCGGGGGCGATGCCGGATATGCGTATGGTCAAGATGCTCTGGCGTCTGCCGCGCCGCAACACCGACGCACTCATCGGCGGAGTCGCTGACGAACTTTCAAAAGAAGGCATCGAGCTGATCGATTCGACCTATTTCATTAAAGATAAGCTCGCCCCGGCTGGCTGTCTGACACGTAGAAAGCCCACTGACGAAGAGCTTGCGAATATCGAATACGGCCTTTTTGTAGCAAAAGAGATCGCTCGGCTCGACCTTGGACAGACGATCGTTCTTCGCGGGCGTGCGTGCGTCGCTGTCGAAGCAATGGAAGGCACGGACGAGGCGATCCTTCGTGCCGGGAATCTCGCAAAAGGCCGCCTGACCGTCGTAAAAGTCTCAAAACCAGATCAGGATATGCGTTTTGACGTGCCTGTCGTCGGCGTTCCGACGATCGAGAATATGGTCGCCGCCGGAGCGACTTGTCTCTCGATCACGACGGCCAAGACCCTCATTTTTGACCGCGAAGAGATGATCAAGCTTGCCGATCGACAAAAGATCTCGATCGTCGGTTCACCCGAAACAATTTCCGCCTGAAATCCGTAAGAGATAGATACTTCGGCCCATCGAGGGAAGAAAGCTTTAGTTTAGGAGAAATGATGAAAAAGAACCTTATAGGCATTCTTATTATTGCCGCGTTCGCCGCACAGGCGGCCTTTGCACAGGGCAAGGCTGCCCCGATCCGCATCACGCCTGCCGAACGCAAGGCCGTTTCGGCCGTTACCGCGAAGCAGATCAGTGATTATCTGCACTTTGTCGCGTCCGATGAAATGGAAGGCCGCGACACGCCTTCGCGCGGGCTTGATACGACCGCGAAATTCATCGGTATGAATCTTTCGCGTTGGGGCTTCAAGCCGGCAGGCGATGACGGCACGTATTATCAGAAGATCGCGCTTCGCTACGAGACGGCAGATCCGGCGGGCAATAGCCTCAAGATCGGCGATGCAACATATAAATTCAATGACGATTATTTCCGAATGTCCGGCGATACGTCGGTTTCGGGCGACCTTGTTTTCGGCGGAAATGGCTGGTTCATAAAAGCAAAGGGCATCGATGCTCTTGCCGGAGTTGACGTCAAAGGCAAGATCGTTGTCCTCTTTGCAAAAGGCTTTCCACGCGGCAGCAATGCGACCGGATATCCCGAAGGCGTTACGCGCGCTGACCTGACGGGCACCGAAGGCGTCGATTGGGCCAGCCCCGTTACATACGCGAAATCGAAGGGCGCAAAAGGCATCATCATCGTTGCCGGCCCCCAACTCTCAAAGGCTTGGCCGATGATCAAGGGTTTTCTTTCGCGAGCAAAGGTCTCGCCCGAAAAGCTCGAAACCGGTACGCCTGCCGACCCGAACTTCCCCGTTCTGCTGCTCAACGGCACCGCCGGTGAGGCCGTTGTCGGCGGGGCTGAAAAGCTTGAGAGCAAGACCGCATTCGACATCAACAAGAATTCCGCGATCGAGGCAAAAGCAAAGGTTGAGACCAAATGGACGCAGAACGTCGTCGCACTTTGGGAAGGCAGCGATCCCCTTCTTAAGAAAGAAATGGTCGCGATCGGCGCTCACTACGATCACGAAGGTATGAACCCGAACGCTCCGGGGCCGGACAAGATCTGGAACGGCGCCGATGACGACGGTTCAGGTACCGTCGCTGTGCTCTCGATCGCCGAGGCTCTCGCCACGTCCGCCGTTAAGCCCAAACGCTCGATCCTCTTTGTGTGGCATTGCGGCGAAGAAAAAGGCCTTTGGGGAAGCGAGTACTTTAATAAATTCCCGACGGTCGATATCAAGCAGGTTGTCGCGCAGCTCAACATCGATATGATCGGCCGCAGCAAACCCGCAGGCGACACTGAACCGAAGAACGCCGAACTCTCCGGCCCGAACGAGATCTACGTGATCGGCAAGGATATGATGTCATCGACGCTCGGCAACATCGTTAGCGGCGTGAACGACAGCTATCTGAAAATGAACTACGACACGCGTTATGACGACCCGAACGACAAGAACCGTTTCTTCTTCCGCTCGGATCATTTCAACTACGCGCAGAACGGCATTCCCGTGACCTTTTGGTTCGACGGTGTGCACATCGACTATCACCAGCCGGGAGACACCGCCGACAAGATCGACTATGTGAAGATGGAGAAAGTTACGCGTACCATTATGCTTACGCTCTTCAAACTCGCCGATCTAAAGGTGCGTCCGGCGATCGACAAAGAGCTGCCGAAAGAACTCAGACGGTAGATTAAACACTTCGTCTTTACGGACAAGACTTACGCCACGAATTCACGAATATATTCGTGAAATCGTGGCTAGCTTTTTACCCGTCTTTTTGGGATTGAAGGAGCCGATAGGCTTCCGCACGCGCAAGCCCGAATTCCTTCGCCGCTTTTCGCATCGCCGCACGACGATCCAGCCCTTCGTTTTCGAATTCGGAAACGCGTGCCGTGAACTGGTCAGGTTCCGACGATGCTGATCTATCCTTCTCGCTCGCCCGCTCTATCACTACGACGAACTCGCCTTTCGCCGGATTCTTTTCGTAAAAGCTTGCAAGTTCGGTGAGTGTGCCGCGGCGTGTCTCTTCGTGGAGCTTTGTGAGTTCGCGAGCGGCGGCCGCGTTTCGATCTCCAAGCACAGCAGCACAGTCTTTCAACGATGCCGCGATGCGATGCGGCGTTTCGTAAAAGATAAGCGTTGCGGGAATATCGGCAACTTCCGCCAAACGACGACGACGCTCGCCGCTCCTTGCCGGCAGGAAGCCGCCGAAGTAGATCGCGTCGGTCCCGATCCCGGAAGTTACTGCCGCAAGCACGAATGCGCACGCTCCCGGTATCGAAATTACATTCGCTCCCGCGTCGATCGCCCGTCCGATAACCTTGAATCCCGGATCGCAAATGCCGGGTGTGCCAGCATCAGAAACGACCGCGATCGAAGCGCCGGCAGCGAGTTTGCCTGCCAATTCCTCAGCACGCGCGTCCTCGTTGTGCTCGTGATAGCTCACAAGCTTTGTCGATATTTGGTAATGGGCAAGGAGCTTGCGCGTGTGCCGCGTGTCTTCGCAGGCGATGATATCGACGGATCGCAGAACATCAAGCGCGCGAAGAGTAATATCTGCAAGATTTCCGATCGGCGTGGCGACAAGATAAAGAGTTCCGGGCATCGGTGTTTAGGATACACGATTGGGCATAAAAAAGAGGCTGCCTTCTTGAGACAGCCTCGAGCTCCTCCATTTTCAGTTGTCAGGTTAGAAAGGCCACCAGCTCGGCATACCGTTGTTGTTGCGGTTGTTTCGCTGCGGATAGTTGCGGTTATTCCGGTTGTTGCGGTAGTAACCGCCGTCGTAGTTCATCCCGTAAACATTCGCGATAATGCGAAGGTCATTCGAGATCGGATCCCAGTGGTTATATAGATATCCGCCGTTGCGTGAACGGCCGAGCGACGCCTCGATCTGGTTGCCGATATCGAGTAAGCGACGCGCGGCGTCGGCGCTATTGTCGAGATTGCGGCCCTTGCCGAACTTGTCTTCAAAACGGCTCGCTGCTTTCGCAAAGTCGTCAGCTAGATTCTCGATATTGTCGCCGTAGTATCCGCGGTTATTCTGATTGTAGGTAACGCGTTCAAAGCTCTTTGCACGCTGCTTCAGATCGCGGACCGTATTCTCGATGTTCCCGTAATAGCCGTTATTGCCGTAGCGGCCATTGTTGCCGTAACGGCCGTTGTTGCCATAGCGTCCGTTGCCATTACCGTTGCCATTGCCATAACCGCCGTACTGTGCAGAAGCGATCGCCGGCAGTGCGATCACTACCAACGAAAGAGCCAACCCTGCGACCATGTTCTTAAATATTTTCATTTCCTTCTCCTAAAAAGTACGTATTAGGCAATGTTCCTCATTGCTCGAATTGATTTAGAGCAAGAGGCGTGCCAAAACTATTTCGCGAAAGGAAGGCGAGGGCTAAGTGGCTGCGTATGTTAGGTTTATCGAGATGGGCTGTAAAGATGAACGACCTCGCATCGGAGGTCGTAGTTGGTCGTCACTATACGGCTTGGTTCGTAGGTTGACACGAAATCGTCAGTCCTCAACGCCGAGCGCATTTGCGGCGCAAAGCGTTCCGCCGGTCGCGACCTTGCCCTTGAGGTCATCGCGTTTATCGACGGAATCGAGCAGCTTTTTACGCAGTTCCTTGACCGAGATATTCGGCGACTGTGAGATCAAAAGGGCCGCAACGCCCGAGACGAAAGGAGTCGCCATCGACGTGCCTGAAATTTCACGATAATCATCGCCCAGCCATGTGGACAAAATGTCTTTGCCAGGTGCGGCAAGATCGACGGTCTTAACACCGAAGTTCGAGAATGAGGTTAGAGCGTCATTTCGATCGACAGCGGCGACGCTGATAAGATTCGGGAGTTTGTAGCTTGACGGATAGTGCGGCCAAGTGTCTGTATTCGAACCGTCGTTTCCTGCGGCGGCGACAAAGAGGATACCCGCGTCCCCCGCAGCTTTTATCGTATCCTTGAGGGCGCGCGAATTCGTCGTCGATCCCCAGCTTGCGCTGATAACGCGGATGTTGACGCCCGCTTTCTTTCGGTCGATCGCGTAGTTGATCGCTTCGATCGCTTTTTCGGTGCTGCCCGTTCCGCCGCGTCCAAGGAACTTCAGCGGCATTATCTTGACGTTCCAATTAACGCCGGCGACGCCGATACCGTTGTTGCCGACCGCTCCGATGATGCCGGCACAGTGAGTTCCGTGGCCGTTATCGTCCATAGGATCGCTTTGGAGCGTACCCATACCCTTCTCGAAAGCCGCCGGTCCGCCGTCGATCAGCGTGCCGTCAAAGCCGTGAGTGTCCTCGATGGAACCAAGTTCGTCGTCGTAATAGCGCGGCACGTTATCCGGCCGTGTCCAGATATTATCGGCGAGGTCGGCGTGGCGATAATCGACGCCGCTGTCTAGCACCGCGACGACTACATCCGGGCTTCCCTTTGAGACCTGCCACGCTTTCAGCGCGTCAATGTCCGCGCGTTCCGTCCCGCCGTTCTGCCCTAGATTATTGAGCGCCCATTGTTCGGCGAAATTCGGGTCGTTCGGTTGGTTCGGCTGTGCATCTCTGTAAACGAGGTCGCGAGGCGCGTCCTTTTGGATCGGCTCGTCCAGCGTGATAGTGATATTCGCTTCAGCGTACTCGACGTTCGAAAGAGCGGAATATTGTTTTGCGACCGCCTCTGCGTCTGCATCATCAAGATCGTCGATGACGACGAGGCCGTTCACCGCTTCGATCTCATCGTCAACACGGTCATTATTTTTGAAGGCGATCTCACGAATTTGTTCGAGCGTCGTGCCTTTTTTGAATCGAACAAGGACTTCCGGCGGGACGGTATTTGCTCGCGGTTGATAATCGTCATTCGTCCGGCGAACGCGCTCGACATCTTGCTGTCGCTCCGTCTTAAGGCTCGATGCCATGCGGTCGATCCGTCCGAGCACGGCCGCAAAGCTCACCAACACGACCGCCAAACCGATGTGTATCCAAATATTGCTGCGATTCATAATGCCCTCGCTTCGTCCGCCAAGTATCTCTATTCTACGACGAAATTCTGCCCATTGAAACGGAAAAGACGTAGTTGGTCGCCCGTTGCCCGATATTCGTAATTTTTGCCAGCCGCCGAAAGGTGCAATTTCCAGCCCGGCGTGATCATCATCATCGACATTTCGCCATCGACCGGCGCTCCGAGCGATCCGTTCGGAAACTCGGCGTCGTCCGTGCCTTCAACTTCAATATCGGCAGCGTCGATGCCAAGACGGCTCGCAAGGTCGTTCTTCGCTAGGTCAATTGCATCTTCTTTTTTCTGCGACATCTTTTTCAGTTTACGCTGCATTCGGGATCAAAGTTCCGGTTGTCTCGTTAGGCGTTTCCAGGTAAAATTCCGTGCTATCTCGACCGTCGCCGGCACGATGTATGTCGAGCACGCGGTGCCGAGGATAAGTCCCGTCACAAAACGCGAAAAGAACGTATTCTCCCAAATGCCGAAAACGGTCAGCGCCCAATCGATCCCGATCGGAACGCATGCGGCAAAGAGCCAAACCTTCGATATCGGCTCGACCTCGTCGATCTTTCGCCAAAGCGGATAGATCAGGTAACCGAGAAACAGCCCGAAATACACGCCGAAGCATCGCGAGCAGACACCGAAAGGTTCGCCTTCGACGAAGAAAGTTCGCGACGGGATCTGGTGGCAAATATAGCTGAAGAATTTGTAGAGCGGTGCGGAGATCTGCACGAAGCCGTCTGCTTTCGCGATCGGCGGCACGAGAATGAGAGCGAGCCAGAACAAGACGACCCCAAGCCCGACGATCCATACGCGCAGAGCCTGTCGGCGAAACTGCGCCGCGACGAACTGCGGAATGTATGCTTCGGATGCCGCCATTTATGTCCTGCCGAAACCTTGAAACCTTGCCGCTATTTTACTGCCCGCAGCGGTTTCTGCGCCGCTTCATTCCCGGAGCCAAGCCTTTTCTCGGTCTCGAGAATGTGCGCGGTCGTCTGTAGGACTGCGTCGGGATTGAGCGAGATCGAGTTAATGCCTTTCTCGACGAGAAATTCGGCAAATTCAGGATAATCCGACGGAGCCTGCCCGCAGATACCGATCTTTTTGCCGTTGCGCAAAGCCGCTTCAATGGCCATTGCCACCATCTTCTCGACCGCGCCGTTACGCTCGTCAAAAAGATGCGCGACCATTTCGCTGTCGCGGTCAAGCCCGAGAGCGAGCTGCGTCAGGTCGTTCGAACCGATCGAATAGCCGTCAAAGACCTTTAGGAATTCGTCCGCGAAAACCACATTCGCCGGGAGCTCGCACATCGCGTAGATCTCGAGGCCGTTCTCGCCTTGCTTGAGGCCGTGCTCGGCCATCAAGGCAATGACCTTCTCGCCTTCTTCGACGGTGCGGCAGAACGGGATCATCGGTTTGATATTCACAAGGCCCATATCCTCGCGCGCTCTTTGAAGGGCGAGACATTCGAGGCGGAATCCGGCTTTATAGCGGTCGTCGTAATACCGCGAAGCGCCGCGGAAACCGATCATCGGATTCTCTTCCTCCGGTTCGAATTCCTTGCCGCCGATGAGCATCGCGTATTCGTTGGATTTGAAATCCGACATTCGCACGATCGCCGGTTTCGGGTAGAACGCGGCGGCGATGCGGCCGACGCCTTCGGCGAGCTTGCGGACGAAGAATTCCTTCGGGTCTTCTTCACCGATCCGGCGTGAGATAGTCTCGACGTCAGCCGGCCGTTTGAGATTCGGATAGTTGATAAGCGCCATCGGGTGGATGCCGATGTGGTTGTTGATGATGAATTCCAGACGTGCAAGGCCGACGCCGTCGTTCGGAAAACGCGCGGAATCGAACGCGCGGTCGGGGTCGCCGACGTTCATCATAATTTGCGTACGCGGCCGTTCTTTCTGCGAGATCTTTTGTTTATCGACCTTGTAATCGATCTTGCCGTAGTATATATTCCCGCGTTCGCCCTCGGCACAGGAGACCGTGATCGGCGCTCCGTTCTTGATCTTTTCGGTGGCGTCGGTCGTGCCGACGATGCACGGGATGCCGAGCTCGCGGCTGATGATCGCGCTGTGGCAAGTACGGCCGCCGCGGTCCGTAACGATAGCCGAAGCTCGTTTCATTATCGGCTCCCAAGCCGGATCGGTCATCGACGTTACGAGAATTTCGCCCTCTTTGAACGTGTTAAGTTTTGACGGATCGAGCAGGACGTGCGCCGTGCCGTGGCCGATCTTTTCGCCAACGGCAACGCCGGACGAAAGCGGAGCGCCGTGTACGCCGGTGAGCTTGTATTTCTCGATATAATTCGATTCTTTGCGTGCGTGAACCGTCTCTGGGCGTGCCTGCAGGATGAAGAGTTCGCCCGTGATCCCGTCCTTCGCCCATTCGATGTCCATCGGCTGGCTGTGGCCGGCGCGCTTCGAATAATGATCTTCGATAGCGCAGGCCCATCTTGAGAGCTGCAAGACCTCGAAGCCGGCAAGACAGAATCGATTTCGCTGCGTATCGACAACGTCGCGGACGAGCGTGCCGACGCCATTATCGTTAAAGACCATCTTGACCTCTTTAACGCCGAGCTTTCGCGTAACGATGGGCCTGAAACCAAGCTTCAGCGTCGGCTTAAAGACGATCCACTCATCGGGCGTCGCCATTCCCTGGACGACGGCCTCGCCGAGTCCCCAAGCGCCGTTAATGACGACCGCATCGCGGAAACCGCTCTCGGTATCGAGCGTGAAGATAACGCCCGAACACGCAAGATCCGATCGCACCATCGGCTGAATTCCGATCGAAAGCGCCACATCGAAGTGGTTAAAGCCCTTTGCCGTTCGGTAAGAGATCGCTCGGTCGGTCCAAAGCGAAGCGTAGCATTGATGGCAAGCCTCGATAAGGTTCTGGTCGCCGCGGACATTCAGGATCGTGTCCTGCTGGCCCGCAAAGCTTGCGTCGGGCAGGTCCTCCGCCGTCGCAGACGAGCGAACCGCGACCTCCGAATTGCGCTTTCCGATGCGTTCGCCCAGCCGAACGTAGCCCTCGAGGATCGCCTTCTCGACGGCTAGAGGAAAAGGCGTTTCGAGCATCAGACGGCGAGCTTCCGCGCCAACGCGCGCAAGTTCGTCGAGATCGTTGACGTCGAGGCCTTTGAGCAGATCGATCAGACGCCCGCGAAGCCCGTCGGTTTCAAGCAGAAGTTCATATGCATAGCTCGTCGTCGAAAATCCATCGACGGCGCGAACGCCCTGCTGCGTCAACTCGCGAAATAACTCGCCGAGGCTCGCACATTTGCCGCCGACGAGCGCAACGTCACCGGCTCCAACTTCACTAAGATCAAGAACGTATGGTTTCGTATCGGACATAAGAGTAAATTAACCGCTAAAATACGCGGAAGACAAGAAATAAAATAGTGTGAATCAGACCGCTTTTCTCCATCTTTTTCGTGCCTTCTGGGCCTTCTTGCGGGCGATCATCCGTTTAAAACCTAATTACGGCGTCCGGCCCGCCTTCGACGTGGACCGTATCAACGAATCGGATGCTCTTGGAATCCGTCGTCATCACGACGGAATGCGTACGTTTGCCCGCACCGAAGAATCTCACGCCGCGAAGCAGCGCGCCGTCGGTTACGCCCGTTGCGGCGAAAATTATCTTCTTGCCCGGCGCCAGATCGTTCGTGTCGTAGATCTTGTCGGGGTCGGTGATGCCCATATCGCTCAGGCGCTTCATCACTTCGTGAACCGGCGGAACCTTGCTCTTATCCACGCCGAGACGTTCCGGGTCAAACACGAGTTTGGCCTGTATTTCGCCGTTCAGACATTTCATTGCGGCGGCGGTGATAACGCCCTCCGGAGCTCCGCCGATGCCGACCAATGCGTGTATATTCGTGCCGGCGACGGCCGCGGAGATCCCCGCAGAGAGGTCGCCGTCCGAAATGAGACGAATTCTCGCTCCCGTCGCGCGAACGTCGTCAACCAGTTTTTTATGCCGGCCGCGTTCGAGGCATATAACCGTCAGATCATCGACGTCGCGGCCAAGTCGGCGTGCGATATTCTTCAAATTCTCTTCGATCGGAGCGTCGATATCGACCGCGCCGCGGCAGGACGGCCCGACGACGATCTTGTCCATATAGATATCCGGAGCATAGAGCAATCCGCCGCGTTCTGCCGCAGCGAGAACAGCGATGGCATTGTTGGCTCCGAGCGCGCAGAGGTTCGTGCCTTCGAGCGGATCGACCGCGATATCTACTTCGGGAAATTCCGCGCGGGCTTCGTCGGAAAAAGCACCGCCGCCGAGTTCTTCGCCTATGTAGAGCATCGGCGCCTCGTCGCGTTCGCCTTCGCCGATGACGATGCGGCCGCGCATCGGCACCGTATCCATCACTTCGCGCATCGCTTCGACGGCGACAAGATCGCTGTGCTTGCGGTCGCCTTGGCCCATCGTTTTGGCAGATTCGATGGCGGCAGCTTCAGTTACACGTAAAAAATCGAGAGCGAGTTCGCGTTCGGCTTTGTTGCTTTTCATTTTAAAATAGTATTCACCCGTTTTTTACGGGTTTTTGTTAAGTGTTTGAAGGCATTCTATCACCTTAAAGCAGTGATTTGACAACTGTTTCACAGAATTATAGGTTTTTAGTTTGGCCATACCGGCATCGAGACCTCTCAATTTCGCCGGTTCGCCCATATTGCCATGACCTATATAGTTACTGAGCCTTGCCTTGATTGTAAATACACGGACTGCGCCGCCGTCTGCCCTGTCGAGGCATTTCACGAGCTTTCGGATAGATTGCTCATCAACCCCGATAGCTGCATCGACTGCGATGCATGCGTTCCTGAATGCCCCGTCGAAGCCATTTTCTCTGATATGTCGATACCAGAGGAATATTTGAACTGGCTCGAGATAAATAAAGAGGCTGAAAATTACCCGATCATAAGCACAAAGATCCCCGCTCTTTTCGCGTCCGGTTGTAAAGGACAGCCGGAATAGAGCTTTTTTTCCAAGAAATCGCAAGAACGCCGCAGGATATACGTGTATCCTGCGGCGTTCATTTTTTCAACGATCTTGCGTCATTACCCGACGAATTCGACTTCGACCTTATTCTTGATGATGCCGGCCTTGTAGCCTTCTTCGAGGAGGGTTTTGACAGCGGAGCGTCCTCGCTCGCCGTAATCCAGCGTGAGGTCGTTGACCCACATCGCAACGAATCGATCCGCAAGCTCCGGCTGCATATCGCGCGCGAACTGCATCGCGTATGCGAGAGCATCTTCGCGATTCTCCATCGAATAGACGATCGAGCGGTGCAGATGCCGCGATACTTCTTCCATCAGTTCCTTGCCGAGGTCGCGTCTGATGACATTTCCGCCCATCGGGAGCGGCAAGCCGGTCTTTTCATGCCACCATTCGCCGAGATCCAGCACCTTGTCTAGCCCGACCTGTTTATAAAAAAGCTGGCCTTCATGAATCAAAAGCCCGGCATCGACACGCCCGCTCTGGACTTCGTCAATGATCTTATCGAACGGAATTACGACGTGCTCGAAATCCTTGTTAAAGATCCTTAGGGCAAGATACGCGCTCGTCAATTCGCCGGGAACGGCGATCTTCATCGAGCCGATCTCCGAAGCCGACCGCGGCTCTTTTGCGACAACGATCGGGCCATATTTGTCGCCGATCGAAGCGCCGTGCGGCAAAAGAGCGTATTTGTCGGCCACATACGCATAGGCGTGGAACGAGATGGCCGTTACGTCATAAACGCCTACCTTCGCGTCCTCGTTCAAGGACTGGATATCCTTGAGCGTGTGCTCGAAGCGCAGGCCTTCGGTCTCGAGTTTGTTCGTGGCAAGCCCGTAGAACATAAACGCATCATCCGAATCCGGTGAATGAGCAACCGATATTGTGCGAACTCCGGGGGTCGCTTCCGCTTTTACAGACATACTTCGTTAATACTGCGTGTAATAGACCTTAGTGTCGTAGAAAACTGCTATTTTACCGCTTTGCTGGTGTTTAGCAAATATGAGTTTCAGTTCGTCGGCCATCGCGGGGAAAGCCTCGTCATCCTCGGACGGCATATATGACGTTGACGCGACGCGTCCGAGCAGCCCTTCGAGATCGAAAACTTGCGAATTCGTGAACACGACCGTCTCGTACGGCTGTCGAAAAAATGCAGCGAATTGATCGGGCCCGATCCTTTCGTGCCGAACATTCTCATAGTCCGCCGAATATCGCTTCAGGAAGGCCTCATATTCCGCGAGGAATGCCGTTGCATTTACTTGCCGCTCGTTCCACATCAAGGCGATCCAACCTTTCGGCCGAAGGATGCGGCGAAATTCGACCCGCGAGCCTTCAAGCGGAAACCAATAAAATGCCTGAGCGGCGAACACA
>DAORTR010000050.1:0-16136 GCA_035432765.1 Pyrinomonadaceae bacterium | reverse complement strand
CGCGAGACTAGAATGAACTAGTGAGCGTCGCCTCCCGTTTTCTGCTCTTTCGCAGCTGTTTCGTTTGCCGGGAAGGCCGGCGCCTTATAGTCAGGCATTTCGGTATTAAAATTCTTCAGCCCCGCAAGATACGTCGTTCGCGGCTGAGTATTCAGCTCGTTCAGAAGGTTGTAATTGCGATGATCCTGCTTTGTCTTTGCGACCGCACTGTCTGGATCGTGCATATCGCCGAAAGTGATCGCGTTCGTCGGGCATACCGATTGGCAAGCCGTCAGGACTTCGCCGTCACGGATCGCACGGCCGTCTTTCTCAGATGCGATGCGGGCGGCTGCGATCCTCTGCGTGCAGTAATTGCACTTTTCCATCACACCGCGACTCCGGATCGTAACCTCAGGATTTCGCATCAGCTTGTACTGCGGCGTGTCCCAATCCTGATAGAGCATAAAGTTAAAGCGTCGAACCTTATACGGACAGTTGTTCGAGCAATAGCGCGTGCCGACGCAGCGGTTGTACGTCATATCGTTCAGGCCTTCTGCGCTGTGCGCCGTAGCGTGAACCGGACAGACGACCTCGCAAGGAGCCTGTTCGCATTGCTGGCAAAGGACAGGCTGGAAATGCGGCCCGTTCGGGTCATTGAGATCTTCGCCGCCGTAATAGGCGTCGATCCTCATCCAATGCATCATACGATGGCGTCCGACCTGTTCCTTGCCGACGACCGGAATATTATTCTCGGACTGGCAAGCGATAACGCAAGCGTTGCAGCCAACGCAAGAGTTCAGATCAACGGTCATCGCCCACTTATGATTTTTCGCATAAGTGGCTTCATGTTCCTCATACGGGAACATCGACATATCGATCTCATTGTGCTGATGCCCTGCCTTGATCTCCTCTTCGAGGTGGTTGTAGTCCCACGAACGGAGAAGGTCGCGGCCTTCCATATTGAAGTGCGTCTGCGTGGACGAAACCTCTTCACGCGTCCCCAACGTCGTCAGCGAACCAAAGCCCGCGTCCAACGAATCCGAACGGCGAACGTTGAAGACGTTATAGCCGAGGTTCGACCCTAAGTTGCCGGCTCTTGAACGGCCATAGCCCATATGCAGCGTGATCGTGTCGTCCGGCTGCCCGGGCGTGATCCACATTGCGACAGGCTCTTTTACTTCCGCCCCTTGGTACGTTATCCGAACCTGATCGGAGAAAAGGTTGCCGCCCTTTGTGTTGTAGAACGTTACGCCTTCGGCGCCGCCTGCCTGTTCGCGAACGTCCCGCGATTGGTTGATCCCAAGCTTTTCAGCCGTCTTCGGGCTTATCAAACCAACGTTCGTCCACGTGACCTTGTTGAGCGGATTCGGAAGCTCTTGGAGCCAACCGTTGTTCGTGAACCTGCCGTCATAGACGCTCGGGTCAGGACGGATCGAGATCTCGAGAGCGCCGGAGCCGTTCGCGGCCGGAGCAGGCTGCGAAAGGAATGCAGTGTTCGCAGTAACTGTCTTTGCCGCAGCCGCCGTGTTCGGTATCAGCCCGTCGTGTACGGCCTTTCGCCAATTATCTTCAAACGTCTTGCCGGCAGCAGGAGCGGCCGGTGAAGTTGCAGGTTTCGCTTCCGGAGCGGGGCTCGCCTTCGCCGCGGGAACCGCAACGACCGACGTTTTCTCACCTGCACTTACTGTCGCTTCGGCAGGAACGACCGCCGGTGCCGCCTTTGTCGCGGCAGGCATGATCCCGGTCTTTTCCCAATAGCCTTTGACAATATCGAGGTCCTTTTTGTCGAAATTCTCCTTGAAGAAGAGTTGGACCAGCTCGTAAACACTGTGCCCGTCGTAGATCGGCGAGATCAGCGGTTGGACGATACTTGCAGTGCCGTCATAGGCCCTGACGTCTCCCCAAGACTCAAGATAATGTTTCGATGGAACGTGCCAATGGCAAAATTCAGCGGTTTCATCGCGATAAAGTCCAAGGTGCGCGCGGAACGGAACTTTCTCCATCCTCGCAGCGTCCAATCTGAGGTCGGCCGGCGTGTTGTACATCGGGTTGCCGTCAATAATGACGAGCAACTTTACCTTTCCGGCGTCAATGTCCGCAATAAGTTCGCGATATTGATCGAGCTGCGACTTCTCGCTGTTCGGGAAGAAAGGTTCGGCGTAAATGACGGTATGCCCGACGTTGCCGAGAGCGTCGTTCATCAGGTGCGCAAGAGCGTGAACCGCTGCCGGTTGATTGTCTCCCGCAACGACAAGCGAGCGGCCCTTCGCCGACTGCAGGTCCTTTGCCATCGCGGCGATCCACGCGGCATTGTCCGAATAGGTCGAACTTGCGCCCGCAACTCCTACCGCCTTCGCGATCGCCTTTGCGGCTTCGATCATTTGGCTCGGTTTTACGGCAAGCCTGTGGTCAGCCTTTGCTCCGGTGATCGTGATCGTCGTCTCAAGGACGTAAAGCCGATTGATCTCCTTTCTATCGTCCGAGAACTGCCTTCCCTTCGCAAAATCGTTCGGGTAAGCGACGTTAAAGCTCGAAAGAAAGTCGTTATCAAGCGAAAGGATCCGGTCAGCCTTGTCGAATTTATATATCGTCTGTGCGGCCGAACCGAAAGCGGAGCGCGCTCCGTTCATCGCGTTATCGCTGTTGATCGGCTCGTATTGGACCAATTTAGCGTTCGGCAATTCAGCCTTGATGCCGTTGAATTGGTCAATAAGCGTCGGCGAAGTGGTCGTCTCCGTCAGGAATCGAATTCCGGCTCCGCCGTCAGCTCGATTATCTTCTATCTTCGCCCGCAGTTCCGTTGAGAATGCCTGCCAAGTCTTTGGATTGCCACGGTTTACGACCTCCTTCGAGCGATCGGGATCGAACATTCCGAGTACGGAAGCCTGCGCGAGGATGTCGGTACGGCCGCGGCTGCCCGGATGGTCCGGATTGCCTTCGACCTTGATCGGCCGGCCGTCGTAAGACTTCGCAAGCAGTCCGACGGCAACGCCGCCAAGCGACATCGCTGTCGCGAAATAGTTGGATTTGCCCGGCAGAAGCCCGATCTGGGAGTTCACGTAAGGAACGATCTTCTCGGTCGGCTGTATCACGCAGCCGGTGAGGCCTGCAAGAGCGAGCGAAGCTCCCATCACCTTGACGAAATTTCGTCGGCTGAGCGAACTGTCCCATTCTTCGATCTCGTGCGGATATTCGCGCGAGACGAATTCTTTGAATTCCGGCGTATCGGCGTATTCTTCAAGGCTGCGCCAATATTCTTTTCCGTTCTGCGACAAGATGCGGTCGCGGAGCAAAGCGAAATTTATTTTGCTGTCAGGACTGGGCATTTTTGCTTATTCCTTAAAACTTTCAGAGCCTCAAGGTATCTCCTCGGGCGAAAAAACCAAATATTTATCGGTGGCAGGTCGAGCAGCTCGTAAGCATCTCTCGACTGCGGATCTTATAATCGACCTTCAACTGATCGCGTTCGGCCTGATCGTTATCGTCCGGGCGATACGACATACTAAACACTTCAGACTTCGGCCGAATGAACTTCTCCGGCTCGCGGTGACACTGAATGCACCATTCCATCTGAAGGGTATTCTCTTCGTAAACCGTAGGCATCTTATCGATCGGCCCATGGCAGGTCGAGCAGCCTACGCCCTTTGCGATGTGAATACTGTGATTGAAATAGACGTATTCGGGAAGGTCGTGAACGCGATTCCATTGGATCGGCTTATTATCACGAAAACTCGCTCGGATCGGTTCCAAATATGGAGCATCGGCCCATAATTGGCTATGACAGTTCATACACGTTTGGGTCGAGGGCATACCGGCAGACGCCGTCGTCTCGACCGTCTGGTGGCAATAACGGCAATCAATGCCGTCGTCGCCGACGTGGTGCTTGTGAGAGAACTGCACAGGCTGTTGTATCTCGAGATACTGCCCCGTTAAATAGGACGATCTCGCAAGCTGCGTCCAAGCGTAGAAGCCCACGCCGGCCAGCAGGACAACAGACATCAAGCTGATCTTTGCAATGTTATTGGCGCTCTTTCTGAAGATCTGTGCCATCTTAAAACTCGTTCACCCTCAAAGCGTGGGTGTGAAATATCGCCCCGCTCAAGTGGATTTTTTCGCGAACAATCAATCGAGTAGTGGGCCACTCAATATTTGACTGCATTAGGTTAAATTAAATTGCGAGCCGTAAAGCTAGGACAAGTTTACTAAATCCCGTAGATTCCGCAAATTGCACAAGGGTCAAAGTATGCCTTACGTACTCCGAAGTGTAAATCCGAGCGTAAATTAGTTTTTTGTGATAATCAAATCAATTCAATGAATCTATCGTGAAATTACACACTGACCAGCGTTTTGTACTGATCGCTTTCCGCCCAATCCAGCGCTTCAGCTACGCGCCATACCGGAAATGGATGCGTTAAACCTGCGTTCGTAACGTCCGCCCAGAACCGATCGAGCGAACTTGCGTCGTAATTCTTCTTGAATTCGCGGCCTTGTTCGAGAAACTCTTCGTAGTCGATCTTCGACGCAAAAGTGCCTCCTGCAAGCTTCATCATCGTCCTGCCGATAACGTCTGCGTCTTGGGTTACAAGCAACGCCGCCCGGTCGCAGGAGAGTTCCGCTCTTCGCGCCCAAGCGAGCAATGCGCTCGCGATCCCCATCGATACGATGAGTTTTATGATCTCTGCGCCGGGTAAAAGCGCCGCAACCGACCTGTTCAGAAGAAATTCCATCAATCTTGCGGCCGTCAGATAAAGCACGTGTTCGGCGTGTATATGCCCGACCTCATGCGCAATGACCGCGAACGTCTCTTCGTCATTAAGACGCTCGATAAGAGCCGAATGCAAAACGATGATCGGCTTTTCGACGCCGCCTGTGAAGGCGTTGACGATCGGGTTCTGCTGGACGAAAAGATCCGGCACTTCGACTCCTAGCGAAGCGCATACGGCTTCGAGCTTTGCGTGTAGGTCGGGACATTGCTTCGGCGTAACCTTTACCGCAGAGGCCGTGAACATAACGCGTATCGCGGATTCGCCCGTCCACGCGAGCAATTTCTTTAACGCGCCGTCAACTCCAGGGATCGCCTTGAGCGTAGCCATCGCCTTCGCATCCGCCGGATGAATGTACTCATTCTTGTCCAAATTCTCGAACGTCTTTCGCGGAGCGTCCGAAAGCGGCAGCTTGCACTTGCCGCAGTTCGCGTCGTGAGCTTTGTAATCGCTGCGAACGGCGTTCTTCTGGCCGCAATATCGGCATTTGACCGAAAGGCGTGTCGCTAACGAATCTGATTCCGACGGTTCTGGCTTTTTCTTCGGCATAAGCTATTGCACCGATTCTAAGGGAAATCCCCGAGAACCGAAACCCTAAAAACAGCTTGCGTGGAGTTTTGGATCAATTTCGCGATAATTTTGCGACGGTCTCGACATGGTGAGACTGCGGGAAGAGGTCGAATGCCTTAAGACCGTCGAGTTCATAGCCCGCATCGACTAGTTCACGAAGGTCGCGAGCAAGCATCGACGGATCGCAGGATACATATGAGATCGCCTTCGGCCGCAGTTCGGCGAGCAGTTCGATCGTGCCCTTTTCGGTTCCGGAGCGAGGCGGATCGAGCAGAACAAGATCGGCGTCGCGTGCCGCACGCGACGCAACGAATGATTTGACCGAACTCTGAACGAACTCTGCGTTAGAAATTCCGTTGCCCGCCGCGTTCGCTCGTGCGAGGTCGATCGACGCCTCCGAACCTTCAACGCCAATGATCGTATCGAACCGCTTTGCGAGCGGCAAAGTAAATAACCCGACTCCGCAATAAAGGTCGATCGCCTTTGCCCCCGCAAAACCATCGGTCGCAAAATTCACAAGCGGTTCGATGAGAAGGCGATTCGCCTGAAAAAAACTCGTCGGACGGAACTTATATTCAAAGCCGAGAGAGTCGCACCGCAAAAGTTCGTCGTCGCCATTAGAGGTTGATAGCGTGAATCTTTCAGCGTCAGCGGCGGCCTCGACCTCATGCGCACGAAGCTTGCCAAGTTCAGCCTGCTCACGGACGGCGCTCAAGGCCTCATTCAGTTTTGGGGTAAGGATCGGGCAATGCTCAATGTCGATCACGTCGTGGCTCTCGCGTCGAAAATAACCAACCAAGCTGCCGCGAACCTGCCAGCGCGCTCGCTCTCGATAAGCGAAAGGTTCCGGGCTTGCAATAACCTCGACCTCGCCAACGTCCAGTTTGCCCAAACGACGCAAGGCGTCCGCAACGATCGAAGACTTCGCCGCAAGCTGCGCCGGATACTTCATCTGCTGAAAATCACAACCGCCGCACTCGCCGAAATAGTTGCACGGCGGCGTCTGCCGATCCGGCGATGGCTCAAGCACCTTGGCGATCCGTGCGAACGCGATCTTCTTTTTCCGCTGCGTGATCTCTACTCGCACACGATCGCCAACCGCCGCCAACGGTACAAAAACCGTCAGGCCGTCCGCAAAACCGATCCCCAAGCCCCGCGGCACGATCCTCTCGATCGTCAGTTCTATTCCCTCGTCTCCCACTGGACCTGTAGTCATATATCTGCTCGTTAATCTATCGTACGGTTAGGCAGTTCTCTAAATTCTGTCCAAGTTATGCGCTGTGAGTTCATTTTCTGTGTCGCCTGTGTTCAGCGTGGACATAGGTTCAAAGAGCATCACCAAAACTTCATTTTCAGCCACCGGTTTATGTTCCTCACCCTTCGGGATAATGAGGAACTCATCTTTGTTAAGCGTTACAATTCTGTCGCGAAATTCAATTTTTAGAATGCCTTCCACAACGAAGAACATTTCGTCTTCAGTGTCGTGCTTATGCCAAACGAACTCACCCTTGAATTTAGCGAGTTTTACATATTGTCCGTTAAGTTCACCAACTATTTTCGGCGACCAATGTTCCGAAAAAAGCGGAAATTTCTCCGATAGAATTACTTTGTGCATTTCTTTAGTGAAGTTGGTCGGTTGTTATTCCACCGCTATTTGGCATCCCGCCCCGGCATTTGATAGCTCAATTCCTGCCGTCGAAGATCCTCTGCAAACGAAAAGATATTGGCGAGAGATCTCCCGGAAAACCGTCAGCTTAATCAAGCATTCTGCTGCCGCATCGGCTTCATCGCGTCACTCCATCGTTTTAATTCTTTAAGCATCGCGAGAGCCGATCTTTCGATTGCGTCGTCGGGGACGAACTGCCCGTCCTCATTGATGAGTTTTGCAAAAAGCGGAATGTTCACCTGTTCGGCGATCGGCATCATATTGAGCGTTGTAACGACCTGCTTCAACATCTGCGTTGAACGCAAGCCCGCCGAAATGCCTCCGTAGCTCACAAAAGCGACAGGCTTATATGTCCATTCGTTAAAAAGGTAGTCAATGGCGTTCTTTATCGGAGCCGGATAGCCGTAATTATACTCGCCAAGCACGATGATGAATGCATCAGCCGCGGCGATCTTTTTGCTCCATTCTTTGGTGTGGTCGTGAGTATATTTGCCAAGCCTCGGGTGTTCGGGCTCATCCATCAGCGGCAGCCCGATCGCGCGCAGGTCAAGCAGTTCTACGTCTAGGTCGGTATCAGCTTTCGCAAATTCTGTTATCCAACGCGCGACCTTGATTCCCTGACTTTTCTCACGTGTCGTCGATGTAATGATCTTGAGACTTGTCATAAATATCTTCTTGAGGTTCGATGACCTTCTTATCATCTATCCTCAAACAAGTCCCGGTCTATTGCAATGTATCAGTTCTTTTTCGCGACGATCGCGACCGCGTTCAGATGATCGCTATACTTTCTGAACGTACTCCGCATCGTCATAATGCGCTTGCGTTCTTTCGGGTGCGTCGCAATATTAAATACTATCCCCAATGCCCTGAAAAAGCCTTCGTCGTTGATAACGCGCGACGGTTCGAGCAAGCTCATCGGATTTTTCTCGATCTTCACGATGCTAAAGCCTTCCTTTTCAAGCAGTTCGGACCACTCTTTCTCGGTCAAAGGCCGCGCATTCACCTTGATGGTCTGTGCTAGTTCGCGTTGAATATCCGCCTTTGTTTCGTCCGAAATGTTGTCCGGGGCGAGTCCAAGCTCGTGTATGCCGTAAAGGCCGCCTTTCTTTAAGATACGAAAGGCCTCGCCAATGATCTCCGATTTGCGATGGTCGGCCTGCATCGTCAGCATCGCCTCGCCATAGACCTTATCAACCGAATCCGCATCCAATGTCGTATCAGCCGCGCTCGTGTTTATGATCTTCCGATTCTCTCCGTTGATCGTATTCTTCAGATTCCCAGCGGCGGTCTCGTCAAGTTCAATTCCGATGTAGGTTTTAGGATTCCTCTTAAGCGTGAGAGCCGCAGTAAATCCTATTCCGGGCGCGAACTCCACGACATCATCCGTCTTCTTGATATCAAGCTCGTCGATGAGCTTCGAGGTCAATTCCCGGCCTCCGGGACGCAGAACGCGTTTGCCCATCTTCGCCAAGATCCAATGCCCCTGTTCCGTGTTCGTGTGGTGACTGATCATAACTCTGCTCCTAACATCGCCCGTTAAAATAGGTAAGAGAACTTTCGCGCTCCGATCTAGAGGTGAAAATTACTTTCATCAAGGGCGAATCCTGCGCCTATGTTCCTCCAGGCGAAGCGCGAAAAATATGTTCTAGCGCACAATTGAAACGTATTAAACGCAAATCGCGGATGGTGAACTCTGAGGAGTTTCGAAATATTGGGAGTGAATTTGGATCTCGGAGTCGAATTTTTCCGTAGGATGCTCGACTCCGAAGGCGTTAAACGCTGTCAGTCACCGACATTCGATGTCGGCAGGAAAAAGTCTCCTGCCTTTAGAACATCCCGAGCCGTACCGAGGTCTTCTTCTTTTACGTACGAGACAGTAAAAAGCAGGGCGTAGCCTTGCCGAACGGTGGCGTAAAGCCTTCTTTTCTGCGTGCCGGACGAGGTGTCGAGAAACGCGAACTGCATCGCACCAAGCTTCTCGGCATCCGTTTCGCCAACCTTGAATCCGGCAGGCAGTTTTGCTCTCAAAAGGCTCTGCCGCACAACATCAACGTAATCCACCGCATCTTTGATCTGCGAAACCGCCGAGAGGTTCTCCGCGGCGATCAAAACAAAAGTATTATCCGGCGTGCCCGGCATCGAGCGATACGCCGTCAGAAGAACGGTAACGTTCTTTGCGAATTGTTTTTTGGCGAGCGGTCCGAGAGCGTCGCTGTTGATCGTGTGCAGGTCAAAACCTGCTGACTTCATATAAGCTTCGTAATCCGGCCCCGGAATTAGCCAACTATCGGGAAACGTAACCTGAAAACTTAGCGTCGGGTTTATGTAGGTTCGTCCCGTTACCGACCCCGAATCGAGCTTTAAGGCAGCTTCGCGAACTTCCGTTCCCGCTTTTACAGGGACGGAATCAGGCAGTTTCTTTGTCGGCGTCCGCCGCTTTTGCGAAAAGGCGAACGAAACGCCGAGCAAGAGGATGATGATCGCAGCAAAAGGTCTCATAAAAAATAAAGTCCAAGGCGCGGAACGCCGGCCTCTTCACGCAGCTTTTTCATTAACATCAGCTCGTATGTCTGACGGTATTTTTCGGGCTCCATCTCGCTCTTGTAAGGCTTCAATTGCGTCTTTACCGAAGCCTCAAGCCCTGCAAGATGATTCGGTTCCCAATTCTCAATCAATGTGCGGTCAAGCAGCCTTTCCACATCGCTCAAGGTCTTATCGACCGTATCGAAGTCATCGGTTAGATTCGCCTTTATCTCAGAAAGATGCGTCACCGCGCGCGCGATTCCCTCAGAAAGACTCGCCATCGCGCAAGCCGTAAGCTGTTCTGCGCACTCATCGATATGCTCTCGAACGCGTTCGACCGTGAATTCACCATTCGCATCAGCGGCCTGCTCCCGGCCCTTTCCCGTCTGCGAAGTTTGCCACTCTTTGTACTGGATCTCGATCTCTTCACGACAATAAAAAAGGCTCTTGATCGTCCGCGTGCCCGCTGGTTGACGGTCAAAAACGTCGAATACGGCTTCGATCGAACGCACGACGATATGCAGCGGAATACCGCGTCCTTTCCACGCTTCGATCATCGCCCAGTCAAGCGGTGAGAGAAAAAGGTGCTTCCCTCTCCTGCGAACGAACGTGTCCTCGATCTCTGTGTAGTAATTGAAATAATTCACGCGGCTTGAATCAGCATCCTTCGAAGCATTTAGCTTAATTGACGCGTGTCTCATTACAAAAGCGGCAGCGACGAACTCTGTGATAACCTATTCGCTAAAAGACGCTAAAAGACATGGCAGATAGACGGACACGCTTTTGCACCTCTTCGGACATCGAGCTTCCGAACGATTTTAACCCCGAGAATACGGCTTCGGTCGCGTACGAAACCGACCTGAACGAACCGGGATCTTTCCCCTATACGCGCGGCGTTCGGAGATCGATGTACCGCGGCCGCTTCTGGACGATGCGGCAATATGCCGGGTTTGCGACCGCCGAGGAATCAAACGCCCGCTACAAATATCTGCTCTCGCAAGGGACGACCGGCCTCAGCGTTGCGTTCGACCTGCCGACGCAGATCGGGCTCGATTCCGACGATCCGCTCGCTGCCGGCGAAGTTGGCAAGGTCGGCGTCGCTATCGATTCGCTCGACGATATGCTCGCGCTTTTTGACGGCATTCCGCTCGATCAGGTCTCAACCTCGATGACGATCAACGCGACCGCCGCCACTCTCCTTTGCCTTTATCTGGCCGTCGCAAAAAAGCAGAATATCTCGTTCGACAAAGTGAGCGGCACCGTTCAGAACGACATTCTTAAGGAATATATCGCTCGCGGAACCTACATCTATCCGCCTGCATCGTCGCTAAGGCTGATCACCGACACCTTCGCGTTCTGTACGAAAGAGGTCCCGAACTGGAACACCATTTCGATATCTGGCTATCACATTCGCGAGGCTGGTTCGACCGCCGCACAGGAGATCGCCTTTACGCTTGGCGATGCGATCTGCTATGTCGAAGCCGCGATCAAGGTCGGCCTCGAAGTTGACGATTTCGCGCCTCGGCTTTCGTTCTTTTTCAATTCGCACAACAACCTTATTGAAGAGATCGCGAAGTTCCGCGCTGCGCGCCGCCTTTGGGCAAAGATAATGAAGGATCGTTTTCACGCAAAGAATGAAAAGTCGATGATGCTGCGTTTTCATACGCAGACCGCCGGCTCGACCCTGACCGCTCAGCAGCCGGAAGTGAACGTCGTCCGCACCACTATCCAGGCGCTTGCCGCCGTGCTCGGCGGAACGCAGAGCCTGCACACCAATTCGATGGACGAAGCGTTAAGCCTCCCTACCGAGCACGCGGCACGCATCGCTCTTCGTACGCAGCAGGTGATCGCATACGAATCCGGCATCGCCGACACCGTCGATCCGTTCGCGGGAAGCTACGCCGTCGAAGAACTGACCACAAAACTCGAACAGGCCGCTGTTGATTACATTCAAAAGATCGACGACCTCGGCGGGATGCTTCGCGCCATCGAGATCGGATTTGTCCAGAACGAGATCCAACAGGCCGCCTACGACTATCAACTCGCGGTCGAACACAACGACGCGATCGTCGTCGGAGTGAACAAATTCCGCACGGACGATGTCGAGCCGATCCCGATCCTAAAGATCGACGACAAGATCGAGCGAGACCAACGCGCGCGGCTCGCCGCCCTAAAAGATCGACGCGATGCCGCGGTAACCGCAAAAAGCCTCGAAAACATCACCGCTGCCGCACAAATAGAGGAAAATCTACTGCCGCACATCCTTTTTGCGGTCGAAAACTACGTTACCGTCGGCGAGATCAGTAATGCCCTACGCAAGGTTTGGGGCGAATATCACGAAAATGTGAGCGTATAAATTCCTGCCGTTCAAATAAAAAACCGCTGACAAACGTCGTTTAGCTGTGTTATTCTTCCTATTGCGGACATCTTTGTCCGCGACCGAGAAGGCCCCTCAAGTGCAGATGCCCTTCGGCATTAGTGTCCCTTTTTTCTCGTTTTCTCGTATCCCCTATGGAAAAATTGAACGAATTTCTCAGAGACCTGCTCTCTAGCTGCAGCGACGAACTTCGCCTCGAACCGGGGAAAAACCCGTATATGATCGCAGGTTCACGGACGATCGACATCGCAAACGCTCCGATCCTCGGCACTCAGATCAGTATGATGGTCTTCCCGCTGATCCCGCAGGACATTAAGCTGATCCTTCCGCATTCGCCTGAGATCGAGTTCGAGCATCCACACGCACTCGGACGGTTCCAATTCGTCGTAAAAAAATCCCCATCGGGCTTTAATGTCATTATCCGGCCGCAGTTGTCCGATCAACGAACGCCTCCGCCAGCCGCAATTCCCGAAGCGCAAGTATCTGCTCCGCCGGCGCCCGCAGAACCGGCCGTTTCCGAACCTGTCATTTCGGACCCGCAAACCAGCTTTTCCCCGCAGGCAACTCCTCCCGCTAACTCGCCTCTGGTATTCAGCGATATCGACAGCTCTTCTGCCGGATACGAATACACTTCAACGCTTCTCGAGGTCGATGAGACTCCCGACACGCTCATCACTGAAGAACGCGTGGAAGTTCCCGCCTACGAAGTTGCGCGAATGCCGTCCGTCGATGTCATTGCGGCGAACGATCCGGAGTTTGCGACCGTCTTTTCAGATACCTCGACCTACGAACCGGAAGGCCGTCGTGATGACTTTGCCGGTGCGTATGCTCCCGTTGCGGAACAGTCTTACGAACAAGCTGTCGAGACCAACGCCTGGCCGCCTCCGATTCCGCCGACCGAACCTCCTGCCGATCCTGCGCCAACTGCGGATCACAACTCCACACATATGACTTCACGAATGGACGACCTCTTTAGGGAGATGGCCGCCGCAGGCGCATCCGATCTTCACCTTTCGGTCTCGATGCCGCCGATGATCCGCAAAGACGGCAGAATGCAGCCGCTTAAGCACGGCGCCGATGCATTAACCGCCGACGCGATGAAGCATCTTCTCGGCGAGATTATGCCGAAAAAGAATGTCGATGAATTTGACGCTCGGCGTGATACGGATTTTGCGTACGAGATCACGGGGCTTGCCCGTTTTCGCTGCAATATCTTTATGGATCGAAAAGGAATGGGAGCGGTCTTTCGAATCATTCCGACCAAGATGACGACCGCCGAGCAGCTCGGCCTGTCGCAGGCGATCCTGAACCTCACCGATCTCTCGAAAGGCCTTGTCGTCGTTACCGGACCGACAGGTTCGGGTAAATCGACCACGCTCTGCGCGATGGTGAATCACATCAATCAGAATCGCGAAGATCATATAATCACGATCGAAGACCCGATCGAATTCGTCCACGACAACATCAAGTGCCTCGTAAATCAGCGTGAGGTACATAATCATACCGATTCCTTCAAAGACGCTCTGCGTGCGGCTCTCCGCGAAGATCCGGACATCCTGCTCGTCGGCGAAATGCGCGACCTTGAAACGATCTCGATCGCCATTGAGACAGCCGAAACAGGCCACCTCGTCTTCGGAACTTTGCACACGACGACCGCCGCATCGACCGTCGATCGCATAATCGATCAATTCCCCGCCGACCGCCAGCAGCAGATCCGCGTGATGCTTTCGGAATCGCTAAAAGGCGTGATCGCTCAGACGCTTCTGCCGAAGAAAGGCGGCGGACGCGTTGCTGCACTCGAGATCCTGATCGTAACGCCCGCCATCAGCAATCTGATCCGCGAAGGCAAAACGTTCCAGATACCGTCGGCAATGCAAACCGGCAAGAACAATGGAATGGTGATGCTCAACGACGCGCTTTTCGACCTCGTAAAGAACGGCCTCGTCGAGCCAAGGGACGCCTACATAAAGGCCGTCGATAAGGCGAATTTCGAAACGATGCTTACTCGCGGCGGCTTTAAGATCTAGCTGCCCGATTCTCTTCGGCCCGACAACTTGTGTAAAATCAAGTATCCAAAACGGATACGTGTCCAACTATTTTGGCCGGACACGTATCTAACTTTTTTTACACTCGAAAGAAGGCCGTATGAAGCGTTTTACCAAGTTCTCGTCCGTCGCGCTGACCGTTCTATTCATCATTGCCGTCTCTGCAGCGGCGTCTTTTGGACAATCTCGTCCGCAGCGGCCCGACACCGCTCCGGGCAACGAGAAGCGCAATCAGCGGCCAAAACCGCCGACGGCCGAGGAACTCCGCAAGGCCGAGGAACAACGAAAACTCGATGAGGCGGACAAGAACGCTATCCTCGATCCGAAGGTCGAAAAGATCTCGACCAACATCGTTTCGGTCGAGGTCACGGTCATCAATAAAAAGACCGGAGCCATCATCACCGGTCTAAAAAAGGAGAATTTTGCGATCTTCGAGGACGGAAAGCAACAGCCGATATCAAGTTTTACAACGCCGGACTCGCCGATAACCGTTACTGTTCTAGTCGAATTCAGTAAATGGAGCGAGGTTTTCGGTTCGGCAGCAGGCGGTATCTTTGAACCGGGTTCGTATGAAGTGGTCAAGCCTGCGGCGCTATTTGTTTCGAGATTTATAAGGCCGCCGAACGATTACGCGTCGATCGTTGCGTTCGATATTCGCCCGACGCCGATAACCGATTTCACGAACGACCCGCAGCGTCTTCGTCAGGCGGTCGATCTTCTATTCCGCAGCGCTCCTGCAATGCGTGAGAATAACCTCTGGGACGCGCTGAAGTTCACGCTTCTCGGCGGAACGACCGATACCGTAGTTCTTGAGAATTCCAAAGCGAAGACCGCGCAATATGGCGGTATGGCAAGCTTGAACGCTCCGCGAAAGGCGATCATCCTCGTTGCATCGGGCATCGACACATTCAGCAAGACAAGCTACGACCAAGCTCGCCGGATCGTTCAGGAAGCGGGCGTCCCTGTCTATATCATCAGCACGGGCAATCTCTTCTTTAAGCGCTATGAAAATATGCTTGGGCCGATGGACGACCTCACTACCGGTTTGCCCGGCCGTTTGACGTTCCTGCAAGCTCAGAACGCGATGAATACGATCGCTAAGGAATCCGGCGGAATGCACTTCCCGATGACCTTCGAGGGCGAGATCCCCGATTATCTCAACAGCATCAACGCGCTTCTGCGGAACCAATACAACATTGCTTACGACCTCAGCGAACCGCACACGGCGGGTCAAAAGTATAAGCTCGAGGTGAAGGTTGACGTGAACGGCGACGGAATCTTCGACGAGAAGGCCTATAAAGTACAAGCCCGTCCGTACTACATCGCGCCGGGCGGCGATGCCAAAAAGGATAAGAGTAAGAGTAAGGATTAACGTGGATCGATCCCTGAACCTTGCTCAAAACAAGGCAAGAGATCGAAAGGATCGGCCTTGATATCGCCTAGTTCTCCGCCTGCTTCAACAGAAGGCCGCTGGGTGTGGCAGTGTGGTCAAATCCGTAGTTATATTTCCATATTCCGAACGGCAGGATCGAGATCTTTACGTTGTATGCGACATGAGCGTTCACGCCAGGACCGCTCTTCTTGACCTCGACAAGCGCGTCTGACGGCACTTGGTTTGCGGCGATCGCTTTCTCGATACGCTCCTGCACATTCTTGACGGGATTGACGTTTCCCGGCACCGCCATTCCCTGCAGGACGGCGGTTTCCATATCGGATTTCATCGCTTCTGCCTGATAGGCGACCGGAATGTAATTGTAGCCCGCATTTGCGACCAACAATATGAACGCAAACACCATAAGGAATTTGACGCCCGCGCTGCCGCGTTCATTGACTCGGTGGTTCGATACTTTCTGCATTTTTCTAACTTCCTTGTGCTGTTGAGCTCACTTTTGAAGTTTAAGGAACGCTTCGAGGGTTTTGAAGGCTGTTTTGGGAGGGATCTCATCGCCGGATAAAATTACCGGACGGCCGATTCCACGAAGCAGGATCATCTGAAGTGATCCGGAAATATTCTTCTTGTCGAATTGAAACGCCTCAAAGACCTGTCGAGGCTCGATGCTGGCAAGCGATGGTAATCGACCAACGCTGCGCACAACATCGTATAACAATTCTACATCCTGCTCACCGCAAATCGCAAGTTTTTTTGACAACTCGGCAGCATAAAGAATGCCGTAACCAACCGCCTCGCCATGCCGGAAATAGCGGTAATTGGT
>DAORTR010000049.1:0-16236 GCA_035432765.1 Pyrinomonadaceae bacterium | reverse complement strand
ACATTGAGAAAAAGCAGCGGTGCGCGCTTCACTTAACCAAAAACCCTACTTCAATTTGTGAAAATTCGCTTCGCCGCATTAACCCTGGATCGCAGCGGAAATTATCATTGCGACGCCGATAATGATGGCGCCGATGATGATCGCGAGCGAAATGTTCTGATCCTCTTCGATCTCCTTCTTGACCGAAAATGGAGCAACAAGCACCACGATCGCGAACGCGATCGCGAAAACTATCAGCCCGAGAATGACGAAGATCACCGTTCCTTCGAGAACGTTCCAAAGCTCTTCGAGTTTTACGACGCCGAGCACCGGCGCGAGAGTAAGCAGATTCAACATTTATTTTCCTCCACGGAAGCCGGAATATATGAACGGAACGCCAAGCCGCGAGTGGCTGCCGGAATTTGCTATCTCCCAGCCGAACCATCCGGACGCGCCGTACAGCAGAACAACGCCCATACCTGCCACCAAATAAAGCTTCTTTAGCATAAAAAAGACCTCAGCGCGGACGCATGCCGCATTCTATTCGTCATCATCGCTCGAGCCGCTCGTTGTGAACATACTGTCCTTCCAGCGGCGCGTCTCAAAGCTCATCTTTCTGAATAATCCGAGCAAGGGCATTATGAGCAGCAGCACGAGCGCGCAACAGAAATTCACGCCGCGGCTCACGTTCTGCTCGACCTTCACCTCGACCGGCATCGTCTCTTGCCATTTTTCCCACGTTCCGGCAACACGCAGCGTATATTGCCCACCGGGCAAAGATGACACTGTCGCATCCTGCGATTGGCCGCCTTCGCTCCAGGATTCTCCGCCATCGACGCCCGAGTAGAATTCGATCGGCACATTTACCGATTCTAATTCCTGGCTCTTATCGTCAATAAGATCGACGTCCAAGTCCGCCCAAGAATTATTGACGGGAGCGCGTGCGGTGATCCGCACGTTGCTGTTCGCCTTTAGCGTAAATGGTTTGCTGAACATTTGTTGCTGCTGTTGCGAATTCTGCATCGGCGGCAGGTACATCTGTTCGGTGTAAACCGTACGCGAAATGCCCCAGAGCGGAAGGCCCACAACGCCGACAAAAAGAAGAACGAGCAGCGGCAAAGCGCCCCACGTGTACCAAAAACGGCCTGTAAAAGGCTGATTCGGAGCAACTCCCCAAGGTTTTGGAAGGTCCGTAACGCCGAACGCCTTCTCGACATCGGCGACGGCCATATATGTTCCGACCGACCAATTCACCTCGTCGCGGGTCGCCTCGCGCGATAGCATTTGCGGCGGACAAACATAGTCCGTCGCTTGGACGCTTTCGCCCTGTTCGACGCGCCAATAGAACTCGCCTTTGACGTATTCTACGACGGCGGTCGCATCCTGAAAGATCTTGAATTTCTCGCCATTATAAGTTGCCGTCGCACCCTTGTAAAAACCGGTCACCTCGACGTCGGCTGTATTTACTGATTCGACGAAACTCCAATTGTTGTCCGAATGGACAAGCCATCGGAACCCGATCATCGGGTTGTATAAGAGATATTCTGTCCAGTAGTATTTCTCGCCCTCGATCGTAACGCTGCGCTGCATCGCGCCGATGATCTTGAATTTTACGTCGCCCGGAAAATTCCCTTCGGCGCCGATCGGAAGGAAGAATGAGTTCTCTGCGGGCGACGGCTCGAGAGCTCGGAAGAAGCTCAGGTTCCCCTGATTCACATCAAGAAGCGAACGGCAGTTCGGGCATGCGACGCGTTCCGACTTGTTGGGAGCTTGGAGTGCGAGCGGGCCGCCGCAATTCGGACATCGCATCACTGCGGACGAAACTCTCGGCGCTTCGCGTTCGTGCGGTTTCGCGTCGCCTAATCCGATCTCTGCAAGCGAAACCTGCTTGCCCAAAAATACCCATGCCGGCGTGATGCTGTAATCGATCGTCGCAAAAGCGTCATTCTTGCCGGCAAGGTCTGCATACTGAAAGACCTCGCCCGGCGTAAGTTTGTATGGGATCTCGCCCTCTGCGGCGGCATAAGTTGCCTGCCCGCGTTCCTGTACGATAAGCGGAACCTGTGAGGGAATTTCCGAAACCGGCTGCCCGAGAACGAGTGCCTCGAACGCGGGCAACGCCGCACCTTCCGGCGTCGGCTGATAGAACGTCAGATAAAAACGCCCTTGCGCCTCGGCAAGCCAGCCGACCCAGCCGTTCGAAAAGGTCGCATACCATTCGTCCCACGTTCCGCCCAACTCGTGCCGCATTTGAGCCCGCCCGGTAAGCGTAAAACGCTCGCCATTGAAGATCCCTTTCAGACCTGTTTTTAACGGGGATTGAGACTGTGCGACCTCGGCGATCTTACCGAGATCTTCGACGCCGCGGTCGGTGCGCGCAACTGCCGATCGGCAATACGGGCAGATCAGAACTATTGTTGAGCCGGCCGTGAATTCGATCGGGCCGGCACACGACGGGCAGGAGGTTTTTAAGACGCTCATCGGCTGCCTCCGGCCGCATCCGTACGGTCACGGTCGCCGCGTTCTATTCGGGTTACGCGAACTTCCGCCGCATCCATGGCTTTTCTGAGACTCACTTCCCAATTCCATTCCGGACGTGTCCGACAGCAATAAAGATTGAATGTCGCAACGCCGTGTTCAGGATATGTGTGGCAGGCGAGATGAGATTCCGTCAGGGCGACGAGGCCCGTAACGCCGCCTTCGCCGGGGAATTTATGCCAGACCGAACCGATAGACTTAAGCCCGAGATCGTTGATGACGGACAAAAACACTTCTCTCACGACTGCTTCGTCCCGAAGTAACTCCGGGTCGCAGCCTGAAGCCTCGATCAGCCATTCAGTGCCCACGATCATCGCGTTAAAGATGAATATTGCTTAGTTGTCTTGAACGAAAAATGCAGCGGCAAACGCCGCGTGTCTAAAAAGAATACGAGAAAGAATATACCGAAGTTCTGCCTGTTTGTCATTTTTCACGAAGCGCAGGCGAGAGCAAATGCAAAAAAAGGATGGATACGATCAAAAGACCATCATCCATCCCTTCACTCGCCGTTGAAAAACGCCGAAGCTATTTCACGACCGTGAACTTTTCACTATTCTTAAGTTCCTGTCCGGAGACTCGGTCCTTGATATCGATCTTGATCTCGTAATTCCCAAGCGGAAGATTTCCGCCCGGAAGAATGCGGGCCAATGTCAGACGCTGACCGGAATCGCTCAAACCGCTCCAATCTTCCGGCTGCTTGAGGACCTCTTTGCCGTCACGCGTAAGAGTGTAAGTAACATCTACCGCGGGCCGCAGCGTCGTCTGGTCGATCTGAGCATTATAGACCTGCATATAAAAGCCGACATCCTGGCCCTGGCTAAAGACGCCACTCATATTCGGAATAACCTTCGCGTTGCCGATCACGAACGAACCGCCGATGTCGCGCTCGGTGGTCGTGCGAAGTTTCGAAGCGAGGATCATCGTCGAGGTCGAAAGCTTCTTCTCGTCGTACTTCGGCACGGTAAAACCAAGCGAACGTACACCTTTGGTGCCGGTATTGACGTCTCGTACAACGACATCGACCTTATATATGCCCGGCGTGAGAGCGATCGCCTTTTGATAAACAGACTTACGGTCACGCATATCCGCGAGCTCGGCCGTGGTCGCGTTCGTCGAAACCGAATCCTCGAACGTACCGGAACGCCGCTGCGAAACGCTCGTAATTCGGCCGAAGATATTCATCTCGGCGGTTTCGAGGCCGCCCTTCGGCATAAATTTCAACTCTTTATTGTCGGCCTGAACGGTGAACGTCGTCATCACCTGGCTCTCGGACTGACGGAAGTAGTCGATGCGAACATCGAAGTCGATCGGGTTCGAGTCGATTACGGGCGATTCGGTCGAGAGCGTTGCAAGATCGCTGAACTTATTATTCTTCGGTGAGAAGAGCCCGTTCTGGATCTCCAACCTTCGGAATGGATTGTCCTGCTCGCGAATATAGTTGCCGTTGCCGCTATAGGCATCGCGCATTGCTTTGCTCGATTGGCCCATCAATTCGCTCGCCGTCAGTCCGCCGCCCGGCACCATTGCCATCGCGTCCTTTTCATAAGCATCGCGCGCTAGGCGATACTCGCCCGTGCCCGTCGGATCGACGAATTCGATCTCGAGACCGTCGCCGATCCCGTCAAGATGGCGGTAGTACCAGGTTTCGTAAGCGTAGGTCGTCGTCGAGCCGCCGCCTTCATAATTCGGCCGGTCGTAAACTTGACCCGTCGGATGCGATTCTACGGAATCCGGCTTGCCCCACGCGATGTAAACGCGGCCGCGATCGGTGCGCCAACCCGGTATGCCGGACGCATAATGCTCATTAGCATATGCGATGCGCTCGTAATATTCTTCGCGGAATTCGTTCTCTTCGGTGTCTGGGTTCGGATCGCGGCGTCGCCAAAAATTCTCGATAAAATTCTCACGCTCTTCGTCCGTAGCAAGGGCCTTGAAGGCGCGCTTTTCCTCGGGCGTGATGATATACGGCACGTCGCGTTCGAGCCATTTCTTGTAAGCTACGTTCAATTCCGCCGTTTGGTTACGCGGCTTATCGCTCGGATCTCGATCCGGCGTCGGCTTCGTCTTTTGAGCTAAAACCGGTATGGCTGCAACCGCCAACAGTGCCGCGGGAAGCATCACTTTTCGAATTATTTCAAACTTCATAACTCAACTCACTTTTTTGCACGAACTCGCGCCCATTACGTCTTCACGAGATTCTAATCCGTACGATACAACAATTCAAGATGCGAAATCGGCTTAAATGGTTGTATTTTCTTGTGCTTCGGCGTCGGTGCGGCGGCGTTTGCCGAAGAACCAAGCAACAAAGATCGACACCACATAAAGTGCCATCATCGGCGTCGCGAACAACATCATATTAGGTATGTCGCCCGTCGGCGAAACGACCGCGGCAACGATCATAATTATCACAAGCGAAATTTTCCAATGCTTTATGAGGAGTTTTGGCGTTACGATGCCGATCCTCGCAAGCACGTAGGTGATCGCCGGCATCTGAAAAATACCGCCCATCGCGAGCATTATTATCGTAATGAAATCAAGGTAGTCGCTCGCCTTTAGGAGCAATTGGAAATCGCTCCCTAACCCCAATAAATACCTTGCCGCCGGCGGAAATAGTATGTAGTACGCAAATGCCGCTCCGACGACGAAAGAGATCGACGAAAGCAGGATGAACGGAGTTACATACGACCTTTCGTGCTTATAAAGCGCGGGCGAGATAAAGCCCCAGATCTGGAAAAGCAGGAACGGGACCGACACCGCGATCGCCGCATACAAAGCGACCGTCGCATAGAGCGTGAACGGTTCGACCGTGGTCGTAACCGTCATCCGTTCGTCCGCATTCGGCGTGCCGATGGCAGTTTGGTCGAATTCCACGGGAAGGCGCACTCCCGCCGAAACCACTGCGTTATTCGTGATCAAAGCTTCGGTCGTAAAGAGCCCGAGCTTGCCCGCAGCGTCTCTCGCAACCGTTGCCGCAACGCTCGCACCCGCCGAGACGACCGTCGAACCGACCTTTGTCGAACGATCGAAGATGTACCTGCCGCTGTCGCCTTCTTTGATACTCGCAAGCGACAAGACCGTTTCGTCGCCCGTTCTACCTTCGACCGGCAACTGCCGCCGCGACGCCTCTGACAACGCCTCGCGTATCGGCACGGAGAGAAAGTTGTAGATCTTGTCAGCAAAGATCCAGCAGACGGCAAATGCGAGAATTATGACGATCACCGAACGGACAAGGCGCTTTCGCAGCTCGTCCAAATGTTCGAGAAATGACATTTGGCTGCCGGTTTGTTCTTCGATCTCTGCGGTTGGATCTGGCATCTTTGCGAAGGTTTAACGAAGACTAGAGCCAATTCCTCTTATCGTTGGGGTCGGTCGTCCGTGTATGCACGGCGGTTGTCTGCACGCTTTCTTGTTCTTGCGTTTCAGTCGGGATCGCGTCCGCTGCAACTTCGCGAATCTCCGGTTCGGCGGGAGTCAAGAGATTCTCGTTCGCCTTTTGTCTGACGACAACTTCATTTTCAATATCGTCGATCCGAAGAGCTTTCGTCTCCTCTTCAAAATTCACCTCGCGCTCCCACGTTTCTTTGAACTCGTTCGTCGTCGCGCGAAAATCCGCCATCATCTTTCCCGCCTTTTTCGCGAACTCAGGCAGACGCCGCGGTCCGAGGAAAATGAGCGCCGCAAGCCCTATCATTAGAAGTTCCGGCGTACCAATTGATTCGAAAATGAGAAGTACCACTTGCTTTCTCTCTCTAACTGACCTCGATCATCGTCCCATCGGCAACCCGAGGTTTTACGGTGCCGATGACGTGTGCTGTCACAACACTTCTTAGTATATTCTCCGCGGCCTCGGATGTCGTGCTGATAAGCAGTCCGCCGGCCGTCTGCGGATCAAAAAGGGCGCTCTGCATAATGCCGTTGACCGATGCCGAGAAGCTTACCGTTTCGCCTGTATAAACACGATTGTTCTTATCGCCGCGAGTCAGCATTCCCTGCTCGATAAGCTCAAGTGTGTCAACAATTAGCGGAATATTTGAGCTATCGATCTCAAGCGTAACGCCGCTTGCTTTTGCCATCTCATAACCATGCCCAAGCAGGCCGAAGCCAGTTACATCGGTGCATGCGTTCGCGCCATAACTGCACATTGCTTTTGACGCTTCTCGCGCAGAAGTTGTCATTGTTTTTGTTACCGCATCGATCGCAGCCTGCGACGCAACGCCACATTTGATCGCCGTGTTGATCGCTCCCGTACCGATCGGTTTTGTTAGTATTAGCACGTCGCCGGGCTTTGCGCCCGCATTCGTAAAGACGCGCTCAGGATGGATGGTTCCGGTTACGGCGTATCCGAATTTCATTTCCTGATCATCGACCGAATGACCGCCGAGTATCACGACGCCTTCGGAACTCATCAGCGTCTGGCCGCCGAGAAGGATCTTCTCCAAAATGTCCCAATCACCCTTCTGCGGATAACAAACGATTGAGAGAGCCGAGATGGGCTGTCCGCCCATCGCGTAAACGTCGTTCAATGCGTTCACCGCCGCGACCTGTCCATAGACGAACGGGTCGTCAGAGACCGGCGTAAAGAAATCGACGGTCTGCACGAGCGCCGTCTCGTCATTTAGGCGCATTACACCTGCATCGTCGGAGGTCTCATATCCGACGATCACATTATCGCTAGGTTGCGGCGGCAGTTTGCTCAAAACTTGAGCAAGATCGCTTGGAGCGAGTTTCGCCACTCAACCGGCGCAGTTGACCATCTCGGTCAGACGCATCTTATCCTTGCTCTCCTTTATTTTTCGTCAACATCTCGTAAATGCGGTTCAGATCGTCGATACCGTAATATTCGATCTCGATCTTTCCGCCTGTGCCTTTTTTCGCGGGCAGGATCTTTACGTTCGTACTCAAATGCCGCATCATTCGCGTCTCGGCTACCTTTACGTTCGGATCCACAACGCGAACCGACGGCCCTGCTTTCTCTTTTGGCGAGAGCTTTGCCGATTTCACGCGACGCTCGGCCTCACGGACCGACAGGCCTTGTGCGACTATTTCATTTGCGACATATTGTTGCACGGTCGCGTCATCGCTCATTAGCAGGGCCCGACCGTGACTCAAACTCAGTTTACCCTCGATCAGGTGCTTCTGAACCTCAACAGGCAGCTTCAGGAGCCGCATCGTGGTCGTGATAAGCGTGCGTTCCTTGCCGACACGCTCAGCCACCTCTTCTTGCGTAAGTCCAATAGAATCAATGAGTTTGCGGAACGCATTCGCCTCTTCAATGGGGTTCAACTGTTGACGTTGGATGTTCTCGATCAACGCGATCTCAAGCAGCTTTTCGTCCGAAACATCATTGACCGAGACCGGCACTTTTCGCAATCCTGCCTTTTGCGCCGCACGCCAACGGCGCTCGCCCGCGACGATCTGATACCGATCGGCACCTACCGAACGCACAACGATCGGCTGAACAATGCCGTTCGCACGGATCGAGGTCGCGAGTTCTTCGAGTTCGTTTTCACCAAAATTAACACGCGGCTGCTCCGGGTTCGGAACGATAAGATCAATGTCTAGTGAATTTACACGTGCCGGTGTTGATCTCTCCTGAATTGGAGCCTCCGCCGCGGCCGCCGGTTTTTCGTCGCCAAGCAGGGCCGATAGCCCGCGGCCAAGAGATTGTCTAGGCATGAGTTATGATCTCCTTTGCAAGTCGTTGATATGCCACGGCGCCCTTTGATCTCGGATCGTAAACAAGGATCGGTTGGCCGAAACTCGGGGCTTCTGCAAGGCGCACGTTCCGAGGGATGACGGTCTCGAGGACTTGCGTTCCGTAAAAATCGCGCAGATCCTTTGCTACAGCCGTCGAAAGATTCGTTCGTTCATCGAACATCGTCAAAAGGAGGCCTTCGATCGCAAGCTCCGGGTTCAGTTCTCGACGCAATCTAGCAAGCGTGTCAAAAAGTTCGGTAACACCCTCAAGCGCGTAATATTCGCACTGTATCGGCACGAGCAGCGAGTCAGCCGCTGTCAGCCCGTTTAGTGTCAAAAGGCCCAAGGATGGCGGGCAGTCGATCAATATGTAATGAAAATAATCGCGGATCGGCTCAATGATGGCCTTCAGCGCCTTCGCTCGGTCCTCGCGCTCGACAAGCTCGACCTCGGCTCCGGCAAGGTTCTTGTCAGCCGGAACGACCCAAAACTTCGAGATCGCCGTCGGCAGCACTATTTCGCGGATCGATTCACCGCGGATCAACGCATCGTAAATTGTCTTTTTGATGCTTGTTCGCGAAATTCCGGCTCCCGAGGTCGCATTTCCCTGCGGATCGCCATCGATCAGCAAGACTTTGCGATTCTCCGCGGCCAGACTCGCGGCGAGGTTGACGGCGGTCGTTGTTTTCCCGACGCCGCCTTTTTGATTTGCAATAGCAATAACTTTTCCCATGAAAGATCGAAGCGCAGAGATCTCGCGACAGTCGCCGAAGGTACGCACCTGCAAATGGCGCTCGTTAGGATAAAATTAGCACAATGAAACGTCTGAGCGCGAAAGCGTTCCGTTCAAATTGTGGTACGTACCACAATTTCACGCCTCGGCGAATCCAAAAATGTGGTACGTACCACAATTTCACGCTTTTACGTGCTGAAGCGCCGTTAAATGAACCAAAACCGTCGAAAGAGCTGAGTGCGTAACGCCCGGCACTGACCGCACTTGGCCGAATGTCCGCGGGCACGCACGCTCGAGCCGCTCGATCATTTCGTTCGAAAGGCCGCCGATCGTTCGAAAATCGATGCTTTCAGGCACTTTCAGCGCGTCGTGATGATTCACTCGCTCGGACGCGACGGCCTGTTTCGCAATATAGCCCGAATACATCGAGTCGGCCAAGGCAGCCTCAAGATCGTTAAATTTTGCATCTTCGACCGGCAAAAGCCGCGAGATCAACTCCGCATCAACTCCTGTCCGCATTGCGAGGTGCGAGAGCACGAACGAATCCCCTAGGTCTGCGCCCAGCAACTGAGAGGCGGCGGCATACTGCGGACTTGAACGCTTAAATCGCGTATGGTCCAGTGCGTTGCGTATCTCCGCGATACGGTCGCGTTTTGCGTTAAAGCGATGCCAATCTTGGTCCTCGATGAGACCGAGTTCCCGTCCTTTGGGCAAAAGCCGCTCGTCGGCGTTGTCGTGCCGGAGCCTCAAGCGAGCTTCTGCACGCGAAGTGAACAAGCGATAAGGTTCGTCAACGCCGTGTCTAATTAGGTCGTCCGCGAGGACGCCGATATACGCCTCATCTCTTCCAAGCGTGAACGTCGGCCTGCTAAGTACAGCATTTGCCGCATTTACGCCGGCCAAGAAGCCTTGGCACGCTGCTTCTTCGTAGCCTGTCGTGCCATTTATCTGTCCCGCGAGGAACAGCCCGCCGAATCGTGTCGTCTCCATCGTCGGGCGCAGTTCCCGCGGATCTACGAAGTCGTACTCGATCGCGTAACCTGGCCGAATAATGCGAACTTCGCCAAAACCCTCGACCATTTGCAGCAATTCCTGCTGAAGACCTGCCGGCAAAGACGTCGAAAATCCGTTCAAATAGACTTCGTTCGTGTTATGCCCCTCGGGTTCGAGAAAAAGCTGATGCCGATCCTTTCCGGCGAATTTTACGACCTTGTCCTCGATCGAGGGACAATATCGCGGGCCGATTCCTTTGATCTTGCCCGAATATAGCGGTGATTGACCCAAATTCGCGCGGATCGCGTCGTGTACGGCGTTCGTCGTATAGCCGATGAAACAGTCGATCTGCGGTTGCTCGATCCTCTCCGTTGAGAACGAGAAGGCCACCGGCTTTTCGTCGGGCGCCTGTCGCTCGAAGGCGTCCCAATCGATCGTGCGTCCGTCGAGTCTCGGCGGAGTGCCGGTCTTAAGTCGCCCGACGGGAAAGCCAAGTTCCTTAAGATTTTCGGCGAGTTCGATAGATGCCGGCTCGCCCGAACGTCCCGCCGAGAACGTTCTGCGTCCGGTGTGTATCGTTCCATTCAGAAACGTACCGGTCGCAATGACGACAGCCGATGCCCCAAAGCGACGCGTGTCCTCAAGCTCAACACCCGTAACTTGCTTATTCTCAACAATTAGCGAGACAACCGCGCCTTGCTTCAGCGTGAGGTTCGGCGTTGCTTCTAGCACGCGCCGCATCTCCGAACGATAAAGCGAGCGATCGGCCTGGGCACGAGGCGACTGCACCGCCGGCCCACGCGAGCGATTCAAAAGGCGGAACTGAATTCCCGTCCGGTCGATAACGCGGCCCATTATTCCGCCGAGCGCATCGATCTCGCGCACGACGTGGCCTTTTGCGATGCCGCCGATCGCAGGGTTGCACGACATCTGGCCTATGAGATCGAGGTTTAGCGTAACGAGAGCGGTCTCGGCGCCTATACGCGCCGCGGCAGAGGCCGCCTCGCAGCCCGCGTGCCCCGCACCGATCACGATCACATCAAATCTCTCGTCGAACATCTCGATCCTCTCGCCGCAAAAAGCGAAACTTTAAGTTTATCGCAACAACGCCCCGCAACAAAGGACTTTCGCGGGCTACTTTCCGATGCAGAACGTTGAGAAGATGCGTGTGAGCATATCTTCGGTGGTGGTCTCTCCGGTGATCTCGCCGAGGTAGCGAAGGGCGTTGTGCAGTCCGATCAGGACGATCTCTTCGCTGCGACTCTGACGAAGTGCGTCAATAGACTGGCAGATCTCAGCGTGCGTACGCAGCAGGAGGTCGTAATGCCGAGCGTCCGTGATCAGAAAGCCGCCGGAGTGTAGGTCGTTCGTTGCGAATGGTGCGACGATCGCTGCACGTAGGTCATCTAAGCCCTCACCTGTTTTTGCAGAGATCGCGACCATTCTTTCACGAAACTCAGCGAGCGCAGGATCACCCGCTGCAGCAAGCCGATCGATATCGCGGGACACGTGGGTGTCGATCTTGTTCAAGGCAATGATGAAGCTCTGCTTCATCGAAGATCGGACGATGTCGCGGTCATCTTCGGTCAAGCCTTCGTGTGCGTCAAGCACAACAATTATCAGGTCGGCGTCAGCCATCGCACCGCGTGCGCGTGCGACACCGATCTTCTCGACCGTATCTTCCGTTTCGCGCAATCCGGCCGTATCGACAAGATGGATCGGAATGTCACCGATAGTAAAACGCTCGTTCAGTTGATCGCGAGTCGTGCCCGCAATGTCAGTTACGATCGCTCGCTCTCTTCCAAGAAGCCGATTGAAAAGGCTCGACTTTCCGACATTCGGCCGTCCAACGATCGTTGCACTCAGACCGTCGCGGATCAAATGTCCTGCCTTGTATGTATCTGCGAACTCGAGCGTCTTGTCGGCGATCTCTTGGAGAGAGCGAGCGATCTCTTCGCTTTGCGACGCCGGCAGATCATCCTCTACAAATTCGAGCGCGGATTCGAGAACGACTATAATGTTCAACAACTCGTCCTTTAACGGCTGCAAACTTCTCGACATTTCGCCGCTCAGTTGACGCACGGCTTGTCGGGCAGCGGCGTTCGTCTGAGCGTCGATAAGGTCGCGGATAGCCTCGGCTTCGGCGAGATCAAGCTTGCCGTGCGCGAGTGCACGGAGAGTAAATTCGCCAGGCTCCGCGGCGCGACACCCTAAAGCGAGGCAAAGATCGATCACCTGCCGCAGCAACACCGGCGAACCGTGACAACTGATCTCGACCACATCTTCGCCCGTAAACGAATGCGGAGCCTTAAAATAGGTTATTAAGGCCTTGTCGATCGCCGCGTCCGCCGTAGGGTCACGCAATTCCACGAGGACCGCACGTCGCGGAAGGAACGCATCGCGATCCTTTCCCGTCAATTTAACAACCGCATCTAACGCACCATCGCCGCTTAGGCGAATGACGCCGATACCGCTACGGCCGGTGGGTGTTGCGAGTGCGACGATCGTTTGCGGCATAAGACCATTTCACCACAGAGCGCACAGAGAACACAGAGCACTTGAGGAATTTTAACTCTTAACTCCGTGTTCTCTGTGTTCTCTGTGTTCTCTGCGGTAAGTTTATTATTGCAGCCTTACCTTCTGAAATCAGATATAATATAGGTTGGATGCGAGAAACTGACCAACAAAAAAAAGTTGAGCGCGAAATGCGGGCCGAGAGACGCAGGCAGAATGCGAAAGTTCGGTGGACCTCTCTCGATGATCAGACTGATCCTTGGCCCGTGCGCGGGACCGAGGGGTTATCTCTTGTCACTCAAATAACCCGTGATGTCTGGAATCTCGCCAAAAAGCCTTGGCCTAACTACAAGAGAGCCGACCTTCCGATTCGCTTTCTGCCCCATTTAGAAGATTGATCGAATTTACACCAGACTTTAGGGATATTCTTATTGAACTGGCCGACGCCGGGGCGGATTTTGTACTGGTTGGCGGTTATGCGGTCGGTTTTCATGGCCACTCGAGAGCTACAAAGGACATCGACATTCTTATTCACCCAACGGACGAAAACGCCCGACGCGTTTTCAATGGTCTTCTTGCCTTTGGTGCTCCGGTGGCAAGTTTGGATGTTACTGAGTCTGACTTGGCAACTTATGCAGGTGTGGTGCAGATCGGCGTTCCGCCAAACCGGATCGACATCCTGACACGCATAAGCGGAGTCACCTATGACGAGATCTCTGCGGAGATCGTCGAGTTTGAATTAGAAGGCAGAATGATAAAAGTGATCGGCCTCAATGCCTTGCTAAAAAGCAAACGTGCAGCAGGCCGCCCCCAAGATATGCTGGATGTGCAGGCTCTCGAACTAAATCGATAGTTACTATTGCAGCCTTACTTGCAGACGCCGGTCCCGGCCGTCACCGACGGATTCGGTGAGGAGGTCGTCCTCTTTTTGGAGAGTTGTGTGAATGATGCGGCGTTCGGTCGAATTAAGCACGCCGAAAGTGAATGAGCGACCGGTTTTGCGCACTTGTTCGGCGGCAAAACGCGCCATCGCGTGCAGTTCATTCTTGCGGGTTTGACGAAAGCCATCCGCATCGACGATGAAGCGGTGTTCGCGATCGAGTTCGCGTCCCATCGCCTGGAAAAGCACGACTTCGAACGCATCGAGCAACTCGCCCTTCTCGGCCAGAGCAAAATGAGTGTCCTCGCCAGAGAGGTTGAGAACGCAGCCTTCGTCGGTCCATTCCGCTTCGACAGAGAGATCAAACCCGGCATCGCGTACGATACCGCTCAAAAGTTCTTTGGCGTTCTCACAAGTTTGATTCATAGTCGTCTCGTCTCTTCCTAAGTCGTCGAAAGTTTTTGCTTTACGGGCTTCGCATTCTTTGGCACGTCGTTCACAACGGTCGTTCCCGGCGGCGTATTCGGCTTATTCATACGGTTGATGATCATCTGCTGACCGAAGCTCACGAGGTTGCCGAAAAACCAGTATAACAGCAGTCCGCTCGGTGCCGACCACATCACCCAGAGCATCATGACCGGCATAAAGTACGTCATGATTTTTTGCTGCATCTGCTGCTCCGGCGAAACGGTCGCAGCCTGCGGCGTGAACTTCATCGACAGGATCATCGAGATCGCGAATGCGAACTCGAGTATGTGGAACGGATCCGCTGCCGAAAGGTCAGGAAGCCAAAGGAACTGTGCTTGCCGAATATCAAGCGAGACCGTTACGGCCGTGTAGAACGCCAAGAGCAGCGGGAACTGCAAGATCATCGGAAGGCATCCGCCCAAGGGCAGAGCGTCCTTCGTCATCTTTAACTGCTCCATCTGCAGAGCACGCATCTTAGGGTCGTCCATCGGCACGCCCTTCTTCTGCAGATCCTTGATCTTGTCCTGCACCTCCTTCATCTTCGGCGCATTTCCCGATGCCTTTTTGAAAGACCGTGTCTGCGACCAACGCAGCGGGAAAAGCAGCATATAGAAAAGGAACGTGAAGATGATGATCGCCGCGCCGTAATTTCGCGTTAGCTGATCAAAGAATGAGAGTGCGAAGAGGACGAGTATCCCGATCGGTTTCGTGAACCAACGCAGCGGGCGATAGTTGCTGAAATTGATCGTGTCAACAAGATCGATCGGACGCCCGACATCCTGCGAAAGGCTCTTGTTGTAAAGTCCCGCAAAAGCAAAATAATCTTTTGGCCCGGTGTAAACCTTAGTTACCGTGCCATCTGCCGCGACAGGAACTGCGGCCGTGATCAAGTGCCGCGTCTCGCTGTTCTTAGGCTTCCGTGTGATCCAGGAAATGACGCCGTCGTAATAATCAGGAAGCGGATATTCGTATTTCGACGCAATGTATTCGAGGCCGTCCGTCTGCGAAGCAGGCACCGCGGCTTGCGCAAAATACGCATCCGCAACGCCGGCCCAATCGACGGCTCCCGGAGCCTGCATCGTCCCGTTGTTACTCGTGTCGAAGGTAAAAGACGTGCCCGGATGCCTGAAGATGGCATCGCCAACGTAAGCGACCGCTTCCGGCTCGATATGATAGTAACTGTGATGAGTGATCGCCTGGTCACCGAGGCTCGCGCCGATCAGTAGCTTGACACTCGGAACCGGTTGGCCGCCGCGCGTTAGCTTCACCGAGACGTCGCTTACGAACGAATCGGCTCGGAACAGAAACGTCTTCGTCGCCTCCGCGCCGTCAGCGGTCGTAAATTTGAATTCAACCTGCTTAGTCTCGCCGTCCTTAAGCGTAACTTCGCCCTCGGCATCGGTCGAAAACTCTGTTGTATTCAACACTCTGTCGAGCCCCGCATCGCCCGTAGCGAGGCGGAACGGAAGTTCGCGAGGCTCTCTAGAAAGCGAGGTCTCGGAAATTAATTGGAGCGGCCTTTCATTCTGAGGCGTCGAACCGTCGGCGTAGATGGCCTGTTCGCCATGCGCAGAGATATTCTTCAAGATCACCCAGCTAGTCGCTACGGCGCCCTTTGAATCGAGCGTAACCTCGTAAAGCGGCGTCTTGATCGTGATCTTTCGATTCGGCGCCGACGGCACCGCAGCCGCTACTTCTGGAGCCGGCGTCTCTGTAGGCGCAGCAGTTGGGACAGGAGTCGGCCCCGCTACAGCAGCGGTCGTATTCGTGTTCGAGTTTGCCGCCTTGTTCGCGGTATCGCCCGCCGGATTCTTCGGAGCGAAGAAGTACTGCCAGCCAAAAAGGATGAATACACAAAGGACTGCCGCAATTAAAAAGCGCTTTTGGCTGTCGGTATTATTGCTGTTTTCCATTTATCGAAGCGACGGGGTCATAACCGCCTTTTGCGAAGGGCTGGCACCTTAAGATACGTTTCACACCGAGCCAGGTTCCGCGGACCGCACCGTATTTTATGATCGCCTGTCGTGCGTATTCAGAACAGGTCGGCTCGAATCGGCACGCAGGAGCAAGGTAAGGCGAGATCGCTGCCTTATAGAACCAAATAATGCCGAGCGCAAGGTGCTTCATTGCCAAAATCTCTATTTTGCCACTCTCGCGACCAGGACACGAAACTCCGCGAGCGGTTTATCGAGTTTTTGGTAAATAATGCTACGCCGCGCGTTGAGCACCCAATCGAAAGGTTCCTTCACCTCGGCAAGTTCTGCGGAAGATATCCTGAAGCATTCTCTCAGCAATCGTTTCGCGCGATTTCGGTCGTGCGCCTTGCCGATCGCCTTCTTCGTCGCCGTTATGCCGACGCGATGCCGGCCGGCTTTCGAGGGCAAAATAAAGACCGTCATAAAACGGCCCTCGATGCGTCGTCCCTGCTCGTAAA
>DAORTR010000048.1:0-16447 GCA_035432765.1 Pyrinomonadaceae bacterium | reverse complement strand
GACAGGTGATCGGCCAGCCGGTGAAATTCGTCGGCGTCGGCGAAAAGTACGACGCGATCGAGCCTTTTTACCCCGATCGCATCGCGCAGCGGATCCTCGGTATGGGCGACGTTCTTTCGCTGATCGAGGAAGTGCAGGGCAAGATCGACGAGGACGAGGCCCAAGCACAGCTTCTGAAAATGACGAAGAACCAGTTCACGCTGGAGGATTTTCAGAAACAGCTCGGACAGTTCAAGAAGCTCGGTTCGATGTCGAAATTGATGAAGATGCTGCCCGATCAAATGACCGGCGGCCTAGAGATGAGCGACGAGCAGTCCGAGATGGTCGATCATCAAATGAAACGCACGGAGGCGATCATCGGTTCGATGACGCGGGCCGAAAAGAACGACCATCGCGTTATCGACGCGAGTCGGAAAACGCGTATCGCCGGCGGCTCGGGTTCGTCTATAAGCGAAGTCAACCAGCTTTTGCGGCAGTACGAGCAGATGCGTAAGATGATGGCGCAGATGAACCGCGGCGGTCTTTTCGGCGGAATGGCGAAGAAAATGGCGGGCGGCCTCGCAGGCGGGCTCGGAAATATGCTTGGCGGCGGCCTTGGCGGTATGCTTGGCGGCGGTTCGGCAATTGATCATTCGGATGACGACGCGGGCGACGCGCCGTCAAGGAGTATCAGGAAGAAGAAACGACACAAGAAGCGACGTTGAGGCTTTCAAAGACAAGAGAGATCAACCTCTCGACTTATAAATTATGTTGGCAATAAGCTTAATGAGAATTGGCGCGAAGAAGCATCCGTTTTATCGCGTCGTGGTAAAGGAAAAGCGTTCGAAACGCGACGGCAAATATCTTGAGAATCTCGGAACGTACGATCCGATGCAGGATCCGGCTGATGTGAAGCTCAATCACGAGCGCATACAGTACTGGATCGGCGTCGGCGCGCAACCGACCGATACGGTCAAGAGCCTGATCAAGCACAATCCCGTGATGACGGAAGAAGAGCGTGCCGCAGCGGACGCTGCCCGCGTTGCGAAACGTGCTGAGGCTGAAAAGGCAAAGGCTGACGCCCGCGCCGAAGCCGACCGCATCGCCGCTGAAAAGGCTGAGGCCGAGAAGGCCGCTGCTGAGGCTGAAAAAGCTGCTGCCGAAGAGGCTGCCGCTGCAGAAGCCGCCGCCGCTGAAGCTCCGGCCGAAGAAACTCCGGCTGCAGAAGCTGAAGCGCCGGCTGCAGAGACTGAACCTGCACCTGCCGCCGAGGAAGCCCCTGCCGAATAAGTAGGCAAGGGTTTTCTGCGTGTGGTCGCTAAACGGTACGCTAAAGGTTAGGGAAAATAGATGAAAGAGGCAGTTGAAAGGATCATCACGGCGCTCGTCGGGGAACCCGACGTCGTCGAGGTAACCGAGGTCGAGGACGGCAAGAACATACGGCTCGAGGTTCGCGTTGCTCCGCACGATATGGGACGCATTATCGGCCGCGAAGGTCGAACCGTGAAGGCGATCCGCAATATCCTTTTTGCCGCCGGCCAAAAGCAGAATAAACGCTTTCATCTCGACCTGATCGAGGATTAACGTGGCTGAAGGCGTCGAACTTATCGCGATCGCGCGCATTGCGCGTCCGCGTGGGCTGAAAGGCGAGGTCATCTGCGATCTTCTGACGGATTTTCCCGAACGTTTCGATGGGCTGGAGGACGTAACTCTGGTGCTCGAGAACGGTGATAGGCAGACGGCGAGGCTCGAAGATCATTGGCTGCAGAATGAACGCATCGTTCTGAAATTCGCCGGGATCGACTCGATCGAGAAAGCCGAGAGCCTTCGCGGATCGGAAGTTTGCGTCGCCGAATCCGAGGCGGTCGATCTTGATGCGGAAGATTTTTACGATTGGCAGCTTGAGGGCTGTAAGGTCGAGACGATCCACGGGGAGTTTCTCGGCGAGGTTCGTGAAGTAATGCGGACAGGCGGCACGGACATTCTCGTTGTTGCGGGCGAAGGCAAGGATTATTTGATCCCGTTCGCTTCCGCGATCTGCGTCGAAGTTCTGCCGCAGAACAGGTACATTCGGGTCGATCCGCCCGAGGGCTTGCTGGAGTTTTAGGTGAAGATCGATGTTTTGACAATTTTCCCTGAATACTTCGATTCGATCTTTGAATTCGGCATCATACGCCGGGCAAAATTGGCAGGGATCGTGGAGATAAATGTCCACGACATTCGCGAGTTCGCTGTCGATAAGCACAAGATGGTCGATGATCGGCCATTCGGCGGCGGCGACGGGATGGTCTTGAAGCCCGAACCGCTTTTTGCGGCGATCGAGCATTTGACCGGATCGTCGAACCGCGAAGATCACGCCGCGGGCTTACGCGTCGTGCTTCTGACGCCGCAAGGACGGCCTTTTAAGCAGCGTACTGCAGCAGACTTTGCGAGCAAGACGGAGCACCTCGTGCTGATCTGCGGGCGTTACGAAGGCGTTGACGAACGGGTCAGCGAACGGCTCGTAAACGACGAGATCTCGATCGGCGATTACGTGCTGTCTGGCGGCGAACCCGCAGCATCGGTCGTCGTAGATGCGGTCGTGAGGCTGCTTCCCGGTGCGTTGGGGAGCGAGACGTCTGCCGAGAACGATTCGTTCTCAGACGGACTGCTTGACTGCCCGCATTACACAAGACCTGCGGAATTCCGTGGAATGAAAGTCCCCGAAGTTCTGCTCAACGGCCATCATGCCGAGATAGAAAAATGGCGCCGAAAAATGGCGTTTGAAAAAACACAAAAGGTCCGCGAGGACCTCATTATGGGAGAGAATGGTGAAAGTGAATAGGTAGCTACCGATTGACCTCTGGCCGCAACATAAAATGAATAGACTGGATATAGTCGAAAAGACTCAACTAAAAGAGAACATTCCCGCATTTCAGCCCGGCGATACGCTTCGCGTACACGTTCGGATCAAGGAAGGCGCAAAAGAACGCCTGCAGGCCTTCGAGGGCGTTTGCATTGCCCGTAAACACGGCGGCGTCCGCGAGACGGTTACGGTGCGAAAGGTAAGCTTCGGCGTCGGCGTCGAGCGAATTTTCCCATTGCACGCAACGGTCGTCGATCACATCGACGTTATTCGCCGCGGTAAGGTTCGCCGCGCTAAACTGTATTATCTTCGCGACCTTCGCGGCAAAGCAGCACGAATCAAGGAACGCGACACGCGGACGAAGAAAAAATCCTAAACTAGATCAAGTGAAAGAGAATAACGCGAGAAGAGAAGGACGGGGCAGCAGCCACGCGTCCGACTCTCGCGTTTCTCTGTTTTCAGATGCCTTCGTATGCGAACTCGGCTCGGATTTCGAGCGGACGGCTCGCGACGAAGGCTTTCTTTTTGTTGCAGGTGTCGACGAGGTCGGGCGCGGATGTCTCGCGGGGCCGGTTGTTGCCGGCGCCTGTATCCTCGATCTTTCGAAGCCCTTGCCCGACGGACTCAACGACTCGAAGAAAGTTACGCCCGAGAAGCGCGGGACGATCGCCGAAGAGTTAAAGGCAACTGCTCTTGCCTATTCGGTCGGCCAAGTTGAGGCAGAAGAGATCGACCGCATAAACATTCTCGAAGCGACAAAGAAAGCGATGCTCGCTGCTATCGAAGCCCTTATGCCTGCGGCAGATTATTTACTCATCGACGCCTTGCAGTTAAAAGGGACGCGCTTGCCCCAAAAGGCGATCATCAAGGGCGACGCGATCTCGGTCTCGATAGCGGCCGCTTCGATAATCGCTAAAACCTACCGCGACGCGCTGATGCGCGACTATAACAACGAGTTCCCGCAATACGGCTTTGACGGCCACAAAGGTTACGGATGCGCGTCGCATTTTGCGGCGCTGAGGGAGCACGGGCCTTGCCGACTGCACCGTATGAGTTTTCGCGGCGTTGTCCCTGAGGCCGAAACATCCATTGTCTTACCCAACGCATCTTAGCCCGAAAGAGACAGAGGTATATTGATGGAACACTCTTTGCCGGCAAATCTTTGTTTGTCGGTTGGAAGCTACCCGACATGCGATATGCCGAATGCGTTTGTTCAGCTTACATCCACAAATACTCAGTCGTGTTCGACCTATTGTATCAACGCAACTCACACTTTTGTCGGCGGCGGGTGCGTTTTACGACGGCGTGTTTCAAATCCGGGTATTTAGGAGGGCCTATGAGAAAAATGTTTCGAGTGAGCGTATTTTTATTCATTGTGTGGTGCGGCTTTAACAGTCAAGACACAGTTTCTGCTCAAATTTCTGAGTTCTCGGAGCTACGCCTAGAGATTTCAATTGCTAAAAGAAGTTTTAGGCAACTGGAACCGATTGCCATCAACTTTAAGGTTTCAAATCCGACGGATCATCCAATAGTCGGCCATACCGCCTTTAATTTGACATCGAATGCAACGGTCTTGTTAGTCAGAGCCGAAAACGAAAAGGAAGTTTCTTTCAGTGGATTTTCTCCAACTCCCAAGCAGGTTGGTCTTGTCACTCGTCCGATAAAACCAGGAGAGTCTGTAGAAGTTGACAATATACTTGACTACCCGCTCATGGAGATTTTCCCAAAACCCGGTGTTTACCGTTTAAGAGCGAAGATGACGAACTGGGGTAAGCCGGGATTTGCGGTATCTGCCCCAGTGACGATAACGGTTGTTGCACCGGAGGGGACAGACAAAGATGCCTTTGACTTTATTTTGAAAACGCCCAATCCCGATATGTTTTACACAGGAGACGGCAATCTTGGTCGAAGTGAAAAAAACTGGCGTCAGTTTCTAGATCGTTATCCAAATTGCATCTATTCTGATTTTGTGACCTTTTCGCTCGCCAGACATCTATTTTATCGGAATGAAATTGGCGAATCAGCAATGTTATTCGGTCAGTTGACAGAAAAGACAGACTTTCCTTACCGAGAAAAGTCACTCTTTTTTCTCAGCGAAACAAAAAAGAAGGAGTAGTACAGCGACGGCGGTTCCACTCTATGAACGGTTCGAATTCAAACCAATAGGGCGACCGTTTGGTCCTTGAGACGGTTTTTCATCCCGAACATATAAACATATTGAGGCATCGGATCAAAAGTCCGGGAAATTAAAAATATCTTGTAAATCTCCCATTGCGCGACTATCTCAACGAGTTCCCGCAATACGGTTTTGACGGCCACAAAGGTTACGGATGCGCGTCGCATTTTGCGGCGTTGAGGGAGCACGGGCCTTGCCGTCTGCATCGCCTAAGCTTTCGCGGCGTCCTGCCAGAGAAGGCGGGAAATGAAGAAGACGTTGATCCCTCATTTCCCGCTGTCAATGCGTTCTAGAAATACCTCACCGTATAAGTAAATTTTACGCCGCGTCCCATCTCGGGCGAGATGTCTTTGATGAAGGAGACGTGGTTGAAATACAACTTATTGTTGAGATTAAAGGCGCTTAAGCTGAACAAGTGCGCGAGGTGCTTTTGCACGACAACATAGCTGGCCGAGAGATTTACGACGCCGTAACCGGCGGTCGATGTCTCGCCGGTAAATGTTCGCGTCTGTTTGGCGACCGCAACGAATTCAGGTTTGAGGCTGAAGGAGTTGTAATGAATGTCGAGGCTGATGCGTCCGCGAAGCGGCGGGATACGCGGAAGCGCCCGACCGTCTGAAAGCTCCGCCTGAACGTAGTCGGCTCCGGCAAGAAGATCTGCGAATTTCGAAAGCTTTGCCTGGCCCTGGAGTTCGAACCCCCAAAATCGGCTGGTGCCCTGCAAGTATCTTGCGATGGGAAATCCGCTGTCAGGGTCGATATCGCCCGTCGGCGCGAGGAAAATATAATCCTGCAGACGGTAATAATAGAAGGCGGCCTGGCCTTGGAAACGGTTCGCGGTTTGAGCGAACGAAAGGTCGATGCCGTCCCCGATCTCCGGACGAAGTGCGTTGCTGCCGATCTCGTATGCGAGCGTGCCGTCGTGCGGACCGTGATTGTATAGTTCGTCGAGAGCGGGCGGACGATATGAATGTTTGTAGCTTGCGACGAGACGGCCGCCCTTCCACGCGTCGAATTTCGCGCTTGCGGCGCCCGAAAATCCCGAAAACTTTCGGTCCGGAAGGAACTCATTCCGCGGATCGTAACGCCTGTGTTCGAGGCGGCCGGCGAACTCTAGTCCGAGGCGTCCGAACTTGAGTTCTTCGAACGCGAACCCCGCGAACGAACCTTCTTTCACAGGGCCGTTTATCAGCATCTCGTCGCCGACGGTCGAGAAATCACGGCCGGAGAATTCGAACCCGAACTTGCCGTTCAGGTTTCGAAAGCGCTTTTGCTCGAAGATGCCGCGGACGGAGTTCGTGTCGTTGCGGAACGTCGTTCCGACCTCTCGATCGGCGATCTCCTGGTGCCGATATCGCGAAAGATCGACGGTAAAACGGATCTTTGAGAACGGCAGTTCGCCGTCGTTGTAGCCGAAACTGAATCGCGTGTCATTCCGGTGCATTCGAAGCGAACGCTCTTCGGGCGAATCTTCGCGGATGTCGAGCGGTATTCCGTATCGATTCTGCACGTAAGAAAATGAACCGTTTATGAACCCTTTTTCGCCGTAATATCCGACGCCGATCGTGCCGCCGGCAGAGCGTGTGAAGGTATTCAGAACTTTGCCCCAATCGCCGCCGGCCGAATATGCATCCGAGCGTTGGCCGTTCGCATTTGCCCAGACGAGCCACTTTCTATAGCCGTATTGAATCCCGCCGGCGACGGATCCGGACGCACCGGGCGCTCCGCCCGATGTCGAAAAATAACCCCGAAGGCCGGGATGCCATTCTTCTTCGCGTCCGGAGACGGCGTTGACCACGCCGCCGATCGCGCCGCTCGAATAGAGCAGCGTTTCCGGACCCTTAATAACCTCGATCCGCTCGACGGAGAGTGTATCGACAGGTTCCGCGTGATCGCCGGACTGGGCTCCTAGCGAACCGACGCCGACGCCGTCGGTCGTTACCTTTACGCGATCGCCGTCAAAGCCGCGTATCACAGGACGCGACGCACCGGGGCCTGCCGAGCGTTTCGCAACGCCCGCTTCGCCCGCAAGAACGTCACCAAGGCCCGCCGTCGGGCGTGCGGCGATCTGGACCGAATCGAGCGCCTTCACATTTGAGAACGCGATCTGCGGAGTCGTATCGTCGCCGTTGACGCTCACATCCGCAGCGACGCCCGCAAGTTGAATATCGAAATCCACCGTGACTGTCTCGCCATTGCGGACAACGGCAGTACTCGTAACGTCCTTGAAGCCCTCGATATGGGTCGTTAGGTGGTATGTGCCTGCCGTAAGGGCAGTGAAGCGATATGTGCCGAGGTCATCGGTCGCGGTAACGCGTTCGAGTTCCTTGATGCGTATTGCGACGTTGTGAACGACCGCTTTGTCCGGCCCGTACGTTACGGTGCCGCTGATCCCGCCTGTAGTTTGTTGAGCGACTGTCGAGCCGGCAAACAGCAATATTGCGGCGATGGAAATAATTAACCTTTTCATTTTCAAAACCTTCCTGATCTTCGATGTGTGATGGAAGCGTGGCCGCGATCTCAGACTCAAGGGCCTGTGATCGTCGGGGCGGTACAAAACGCGTCCGGCAAGGCTTTTAGGCAACAACGCACGTTTCGAAATGCACGGGGCAGATCGGTACACCGATGCGCGGTAGAATGGCCATTCAGCCCAAAAATACGGTTATTTGGTCGAGATCAGATCAGTTCGGGCGGGCGGAAGAGAAGGTCAGGCGGACGAAATCGCGGCCGTGTGTCGGGGGAAAAGAAGAGAGATGCGTCTGTCTGCGAAGTATCGTCCGCGGGCAGCAAAAAGCCGCCGATAAGGCCGTTGTGTTGAACCTTGTCGTGAGCGAAGGAGGCGGCTTGACGTTCCTTTTCTCGATTGTTCGAACAAAGTACCAAGGTATGGCAAGGGTCTTCGCTGTCGCCGCCGGACGCGGTCAATTCTGCTTCAGAATGGTGATAGACGACCGCACAGATAGCGCCGTGTGATGCGAATTCAGCGAGGAGAATAAAGAGAAATAGCCCTGCAAGGAGCCGCATCCATTTGATATTCTTCTCGTTGAACCGCATTTGAAATTTGAGTCGTCCGAAAGTGATACGCCATTTTCGGGGATAAGGTTGCACGCTGCGTGGCTGCTTTGCCCGGAAATCGGCGAGCAGATAATATGGTCTCTTAGGAAGTATTGCACGGTTTGAAACATAGATTTAACACGAGGCATATAGATTCAGGAAAGGCGGTGAATGCCGCAGGACGTTATGCATCAAAGAATTCTCGTCGTTGAAGACGACGCGGACATCGCAGAGAGCCTTGAATATAACCTGCAGCGGGCGGGCTTTCGTCCTGTCATTGCAGAATCCGGCGAAAAAGGCCTGCATCTGGCTCTTGATAAGCGGAACCGGCCGAAGCTGATTATTCTCGATCTGATGTTGCCCGGAATGAGCGGAATGGAATTATGCCGCAGGATCCGACGCGAAACGACCGCAGCGGACACGCCGATAATTATGCTGACGGCAAAGTCGGCGGAGGCAGATCGGATCGCCGGGCTGAATATCGGAGCCGACGATTACATCGTCAAGCCTTTCTCTGTAAAAGAGCTGATCGCACGCGTGAACGCAGTGCTCCGCCGAAGTGAAAAAGAGGAAACGCGGGTCTATCGCGATAAGAAATTGACCGTCGATCTCGATGCGATGCGCGTCGAATGCGAAGGCAAGCCGGTTCAACTCACGCGGAAAGAATTTTCCTTGCTCGAACATCTGATCAATAACATCGGGCGTGTCGCTTTGCGTCAGCAACTGCTCGACAGCGTGTGGGGATACAGCTATATGGGCGATTCGCGCACGCTCGACGTGCATATTCGACGCTTGAGGCAGAAGCTTGGGAATTGCGGTTCTGCGGTCGAGACCGTCATCGGTACGGGATATAAATTCGTAGGCTGCAAATAGACCGAGAATGAAAGAGAATGCACACCGCGAGATACTGGCCGCGATACTCGACACCACGCGTGAGTGCGTGATCGTTGCCGACGCGGATTCGCGGATCTCTGCCTGGAATGAGGCCGCGCGACTCGCGTTCTCGCCGAACATTCCACCCGAAGGCCGCCGGATCAGCGAGGTCTTGCGCGATCTCGATCTTCACGAAGCATTTAGCCGGGCGCTTGAAGATCGGCTTGAGTCCGAAATACGGCTCGAAACGAATGGTGGCGGGCGTAAGTTCGACGTTCATATTTCGCCGCTCGACCTAGGCGGAACACGCGAAGCGATCGCATTTTTTTACGAAACTACCCGCCTTGACCGGCTCGAGGTCGTCCGGCAGGAATTCCTATCAAATATATCGCACGAATTGCGGACGCCGCTGACGTCGATCCTGGCGTTCGTTGAGACGCTCGAAGACGGCGGCATCGATGACGAAGGCAATAGCCGGCGTTTTCTCGGCGTGATACGGCGGAATGCCGAGCGGATGAACAGCCTGATCGCCGACATTCTAGAGCTTTCGCAGATCGAGGCTGGACGAGTTGCCGTCGAACCGATCTTGGTTGATCTGAATTCGCTGGTGAACGAGATATTCACGGCGCTGGGCTCAAAGGCGCGTTCCCGCGACATCAGTCTGGAATCTGCGATCGCGCCCGGTGTGCGTGTTTTTGCAGACACGCAGCGGCTCGAACAGATGCTCGTGAACCTCATCGACAACGCGATCAAGTTCGACCGAGTCGGCGGTAAAGTTACCGTCTCGCATAAAAAACAGGACGACATCGACCTGATAAGCGTGTCGGATACCGGCGAAGGAATATTGTCCGAGCATCTGGAGCGCATCTTCGAACGCTTTTATCGGATCGACCGTGCGCGCTCACGTGAAATGGGCGGTACGGGGTTGGGCCTTGCGATCGTTAAGCACCTAGCAAGGCTTCACAACGGCGACGCGTCGGTCGAATCGGTTCTCGGGACGGGTTCAACGTTTCGGATCGAACTTCCCGGCCGCGCAAAATGACACTCGCAAATTTGCCCGCCTTGTGTTACATTTAAGATACTTTCTAAATTTATCGTTTGCCCGCCGAAGCTTGTAAATACAAGATTTGACAGCATTTGTCATATGCGTCGCCCGATCTGAGGCCACGCGGACTCAAGCGGCAATGAAGCTCGAAATCGGAAAAAAAGTTTGTTATCCCGGACAGGGTGTATGCGCTGTCGAATCCCGAACGGAACGGAATATCGGCGACAACAAGATCAAAGGGTTTTACCTTCGTGTTGTCAGTGATAACTCCTCGATCTTTGTCCCCGAAACGAATATCGATTCGGTCGGGTTGCGGCCCGTGATTACCGGCTCACAGTGCAAGCGGCTGATCACGCGTCTTGCCGAGGATTTTGAGTCGGCATCGTCGGATTGGAAATCGAGATCGCGCGAATTTATGCAGAAGCTGCAGTCGGGCGATATCTTCGCGGCGGCAGACGTCTTAAAGAAGCTCACATACCTTAGCCGCGAAAAACGCCTATCTTTTCGCGAGCAGACACTGCTTGAGAAAGCAAAGTTCCTCATCATCTCAGAGATCACGAATTCGTCCGAGCAGGATCTTGCGGCGACCGAGGTGCAGGTGATCGCACGTGTCGAAAGAGCGTGCGCAAAGCACTCCGCCGCGAGTCCACACGCCGCCGCCGTCGGGTCTTAAGCACGGATGATCCGTGCGGACGATCAGGCTTCGCCTTTCTTGTAGCTTGTTCTTACTACGGTCTTGATGTTCCCGCGGACATTGAAATCGCCTTCGAGCTCGAGCGCGATCGGGTCGCAGGCCTTGACAAAATCATCGCGAATGAGATTTACGACGTGTTCGTGGAAGATCTTGACCTCACGAAATGAGTTGATATAGAGCTTAAGGCTTTTGAGTTCGACGCAGAGTTTGTTCGGAACATAACGGAGCCTGATGGTCGCAAAATCGGGAAAATCTGAAAATGGACAGATAGCAGTAAATTCGGGTATCTCGAACTCGACCCAGATCTCTTTACCCGCATATTCGTAGGGGAAAGAATCGAGCGGCGTAAGGTGCATTTCCTCACGCGGCGTCGGCCGAATATCGAGCCCTTGTGTGTTGCTGCCCTCAGGCTGCCTTTCGTCTAGCATATTTTCTGTTTCTTGAAGCGAGGCCGTGAACGGTCGCAAGATCCGTTACGCCGTCGCTTCGCAACTGATCCAATAGATTTACAAATACGTGAGCCGTCGCGAACGCGTCAGCGCCTGCCCTGTGATGGTTCGATAGGTCGATCGAGTAATGTTCCGCAACGGTCTTTAGTTTGTGATTCTCGATGTCCGGGAGCAATCGCCGCGAGAGCTGCACTGTGCAAAGACACTGATTCGCGAGCCTGTAATCGGGAAAGACGAGACCGATCTCGTGATTGATAAAACGCATATCGAACGCCGAATTGTGCGCGACTAGCACGGCATCACCGATAAACTCAAGGAAGTCGTTAACAATATCTGCAAAACGCGGTGCGTTCGCGACCATCTCGTCGTTGATGCCGGTAAGGGCCGAAATAAATGGCGGAATGTTCGTCTCGGGATTTACGAGCGTTTGGAACGTGTCCTGAACCTCAAACCCTTTTACTCGAAAAGCGCCGATCTCTGTTACGCGATGCGGTTCCTTTGCTCCCGTAGTTTCGAGATCGAAGACGACGAATTCCGTGTCGGCAGTATCGCCCGCGAGATGATCGTCCGCGACGAGAACTACGGTGTCCTCGCTCAATTCGAGCCGCGGATCGCGTTCGATCAGGTCGCCGACAAGCAGCTTTGCCATAAGAGGATCCGGTCGGCGGATCTTCATCACAAAATCCACGACACTGACAGCAGAGGCACGGCCGTCAAAGGAGCGCAGAAGCGAGATCGTCTCGTTTATTAGCAAAGAGTTGGAAATTAGGTTAGGATACCGTTTCACTTTCTCCTTGAGTTTAGCAAACTTTGGTCAGCAGTTTAATCACCAAAAGCATATGGACGCCGAAAAACGAATTCTCGATATGTTTCGCGAGCGCGGCGCACTTCTCGAAGGCCATTTTGTGCTTTCAAGCGGGCGGCACAGCCGGCAATATCTGCAATGCGCAAGAGCGCTCGAATTTCCCGCAGACGCGAACACTCTGGGGCGTGAGATCGCGGCGCTTTTTGTCGATCAGGACATCGAAACGGTCGCATCGCCCGCGATCGGCGGCCTTGTGATCGGCTATGCCGTCGCGTCCGCAATGAACGTTCGATTCCTTTGGACCGAAAGGCAGAATGGCGAAATGGCGCTTCGACGCGGTTTCGAGATCAAGCCGAGAGAACGCATTCTCGTCGTCGAGGACGTTATAACGACCGGCGGCTCGACGCGTGAATGTATCGCCGAACTCGAGCGAAACGGCGGGCACGTCGCCGCTGCCGCGTCTATCATCGACCGGTCGAACGGCAAGGCAGATGTCGGTGTCCGACGGAAGGCGCTTGTTGAAATGGACGTCGAGAGTTTTTCACCCGAAGAGTGTCCAATGTGCGCCTCGGGGATTCTTGCAGTAAAGCCGGGGAGCCGCACGAAACCTGCGTGAGAACTGTCTGCTTCCTTTCGATGGACGACCTGACGGGCTACGTCTTTGACGACGAGCTGGCGTTCGCTCCTCTTGCAAAGCTCGGCATTGCGGTCGAGACGCTTTCGTGGCGTCAACGGACGCACAAATGGAGCGAGTTCGACGCGGTCGTTATTCGCACGACGTGGGATTATCAGCGGTTCCCGGAAGAATTTCTGAGCGTACTTGCAGAGATCGAAGCCGCGACCGAACTGTATAATCCACTCGGTGTTGTTCGATGGAATTTCGATAAGATATATCTTCGCGAGCTTGCAGAAAATGGCGTAAACATCGTCCCGACGCTTTTTGAGACGCAATATTCCGCAGAGAATTTTGCGGTCTGGCTTGATAGGCTGAAGGTGCCGGAATTGATAATAAAACCGCGTGTGAGCGCGACGGCGGAGCATACCTTCAGGCTTCGCGAATTCGACCCGACGCTTTCCGAAAGTTTCGAGCAGCGGCCGTTCCTTGTCCAGCCATTTCTGGATGCGATCGTGAATGAAGGTGAATACTCGCTCTTTTATTTCGGCGGAGAATACAGCCATGCGATCTTGAAAGAGGCGAAGACGGACGACTTTCGCGTGCAGGAAGAACACGGCGGAATTATCACATCGATCGAAGCTGCGGATGCGATGAAGGATGCGGCTACGCAGGCTCTTGCCGCCATTGCCGAGCCGCTTCTCTACGCTCGCGTCGATCTTGTGCGGAACGTTCGCGGCGGCTTTCAGCTGATGGAGCTTGAGTTGATCGAGCCTGCGCTATATTTCCGAATGAGCGAGCGTTCGGCGACGCTCTTTGCCGAAAAGCTCGATCTTCAGTTGAGGCGATCAAGATAATGAAGAGTCGTGAAAGTGCCAATGAATTGTGGAGAGTATTTTGCGCGTTCAGCGGCACCGACCCGAAACTGCCGTTTCAGGTCTGGCATTTTGGTAACACGCCGGAAATGGCCGCCGATCTTGGAAAACTTGTCGTTGCGGGGTTGAAAACGGCAACGGCAAGTCTGGTTGAGGCGAACGCCAAAAGGCCTGACGAAAAGCCGGTACTCGACGGGTTCAGCGTCGTGACAGATCTCGACCACAAGGCGATCTGCGTAGTGCGCACGACCGAGATACGGTTTTTACGGTTCGAAGACGTTGACGCACAATTCGCCTTTGATGAAGGCGAAGGCGACAGGTCGTACGAGTATTGGCGAGATGTACATTGGGAATATTTTTCGAATGAAGCTCGCGAGCTTGGACTGGAGTTTTGCGAACGGTCGCTCATATGCTGCGAACGATTCGAGGTCTTGTTTGTCAATGAACTATAAGCTTCTAATTCAATACGACGGCACGGACTTTCACGGTTGGCAGGTGCAGGAGAACGCCCGTACGATCCAGGGCGAACTTGAACGCGTCTGTCGAATGATCGAGGAAGCTGACGTCAAAGTTGTCGGCTCGGGCCGCACAGACGCGGGTGTGCACGCCGAGGGCCAAGTTGCGAACGTTGTAATGAACAAGCCGTTCACGCCGGATAGTCTACGGGCGGCGATCAACGGCAATCTATGGCGTGACATTCGTGTGATGTCGGTCGAAAGAGCGCCGGACGACTTTCACGCCCGATTCTCGGCGAAACAGAAAACTTACGTTTACCGGATCGTCAACGCGCCTGTAATGTCGCCGGTTTGGCGACGTTTCGCGCACCACGAAGCAAAGCCGCTCGCGCTCGAACAGATGGTCGCGGCAGGAAGATTGTTTCTCGGCGAACACGACTGGTCAGCGTTCGCCTCTGCGAACACAGAGTCCGAGAACAAGGTCCGGCTTGTTACGGATGTGGGCTTACGCTCGGTCTGGGACGCACGGGCACGGGCCTCGCTCATCGAGTTTCGTATCACCGCGACGGGTTTTCTGCGGTATATGGTGCGTTCGATCGTCGGTACGCTGCTGGATGTCGGACACGGTTCAAAGAACGGTGATACAATTCAGACGGCGATCGTAACCGGAGATAGGACGTTGTGCGGGCGTACGGCACCGGCACAAGGCTTAACGCTCGAAAGCGTCGAATACGACTGATTCTCTCGATGTATATCTACCACATCGTTGAAAGAGAGGTTTGGGAGAACCTTGAGACGGAACTCTACAGTCCGCGGGGACTAGAGCGTGAAGGTTTTATTCACTGTAGTTTTGCGGAACAGCTTGCCGGCGTGATCGAACGATATTATTCGAAAGGCGAAGAGCTTGCCGTGCTCGAAATAGATCCGCAATTCCTGATGTCGCGCGTCGTGAATGAATCATCGACGAACGAAGAGATCTATCCGCACATCTACGGACAAATAAATCTCGCGGCGGTCGTGGCCGTCGAATATCGTAAAGCATGATCGAAGCTTTTGACGGCATCGTCAAACGAAATTCTACCGAGGCAAAACTGCTCGCCGAGATCGACCATTCGCGGCTGCCGCGGCACATTGCTGTGATAATGGACGGGAATGGACGCTGGGCAAAACTTCGCGGACGCCCGCGCATTTTCGGCCATCGCGAAGGCGCCGAATCCGTGCGCGCGATCCTAGATGCATCCGTGCGTCTCGGTATCGAAGCTCTTACGCTCTACGCGTTCTCGACCGAGAATTGGAAGCGTCCGAAGGCAGAGATTTCGGCGCTGATGTCGATGCTAAAGCGCGTGCTCAAACGCGAGCTTCGCGAAGTGCACGGCAACAATATTCGATTTCGGACAATTGGCGACGTTACGGCGTTGAGTTCCGATGTGCGAGAGCAGCTTGCCGCCGCAGAGGAGCTGACCTCAGCGAACACGGGGACCGTGATGAATGTCGCGTTAAATTACGGATCGAGGGCAGAGATCGTGCGGGCGGCGCGGCTTGCAGCAAAAAGCGGCGACATCACGGAAGAGAGCATCGAGGCGAATCTGTACACGAGCGGAATGCCGCCTGTTGATCTTCTGATTCGCACGAGCGGTGAATTTCGCATCTCGAATTTTCTATTGTGGCAGATCGCGTACAGCGAAATTTACGTAACGCCGACGCTGTTCCCTGACTTTCGGCGGCGGCAGCTTTTCGAAGCGATCATCGATTTCCAAAAACGTGACCGACGATACGGCGGGGTTAGCGGTCCGCCGAAGTGAAATTATGAAAACGCGCCTACTGACGGCGGCGATCGCCATCCCGATCCTAATTGCGGCCATCATCCTGCCGATCTGGTTTCCGTGGGCAGTTTGGCTGTTCGTTGCGATCGCGGTCTTCGGGCTTGGAGCGGGATTGTTCGAGTTCTTTTTGCTGACGAAGAAACTCGAACTTAAGGCCGATGCCGGTCTCGCGTATCTTGGAGCGGCGGCCCTTACCGTCTCGTTTATTTTCGACGCACCGTCGAAGGCACCGGACATTCTCTTTTGCGTGATCGCGGCATTTGTCATTGCTGTATTCATCTCGCAGGCGTTCCGTTTTCAAAAGGATTTTTCGAAACTCCTCGCAGGACTCGGCGTTACGATCGCAGGCGTTTTTTACCTGGCATTCATCGGCGGCTTTTTGATCTCGGTGCGGATGGGTTTTGACGGCGCTCTTTCATCGAAACTGCTTTTGTTCTTCTTTGCGGTGGTCTTCGGTTCGGATGCAGGAGCGTATTTTACGGGACGTGCGTTTGGCAAGCATAAACTCGCACCTGCGATTTCGCCGGGCAAGACCGTCGAAGGCCTCATCGGCGGCATTCTCGCAGCGGCAGGATTTGCATCGCTCGCCATCTGGCTTTTCTTTCAGGAGCTCGCTTTCCTGCCGGGAATCGGCGTAGCGATCACGGTCGCGATCCTCGGAGTGCTTGGTGACTTAGCGGAAAGCGCGATAAAACGCGGTTCCGGAGCAAAGGATGCCGCCTCGATCTTGCCGGGCCATGGCGGCTTTCTCGACCGCCTAG
>DAORTR010000047.1:0-16944 GCA_035432765.1 Pyrinomonadaceae bacterium | reverse complement strand
AGCCATTGCGGACGAGGGCGTCCGCGTTCCGACACCTGATCCACGGCTTGAAAGCTGTGGCAATTCAGGGCCGTGCGGATGGGAGCGAACGGTGTGTGAGGCGCACGGTGAGCCCTTACTAACGTGCGGGCTACTGACACCTGCGGGCTACTGATACGGCCTATGTGATCTTTGCATTTAAGAACGGATCCCGCAGAGTCGCGGAGCCGCAGAGGAAGAGCGGACGAGGGCGAGCGTTCGCGGTTCTGACGCTAATCCCTTACTAACGTGCGGGCTACTGACACATGCTGGCTGCTGACACCTGCTGGCTACTGACACGTGCGGCAGAAGAACCGGGGTTCGCTCTTGTCTCTAATCTCTTGTCTCTTGTCTCGGAGCGGGGAGTTAGCGTTCGCCGCGGGCGATCTCGACCTCGGTCTGTAGATCGACGGCGAGTTTTCTCGCTCCGGGCTGATCGAATGGTTCGATCCAGCGAAGGGCCGCATCGAGGATCCGAAGCTGATATTCGCTATGGTTCGGGGTACCGGCAACGGAGCCGAGTTCGCCGCCGTAATAAGCGGCACGGGGCGGGCGGACCTTGCTCATAATCTCGGTATCGACCGCGAGCATCATCGTGGGAATGCCCGCGTTTTCGATGCAGCGCGCGACAACGCCGGCGGTTTGATGACAGAGCTTTGACGCGGGGATGACGAGCGCGGCCTGCACCTCGTAACGGTCAAGGCGTTCGGCAAGTTTCGGCGCAAGTTCGTCCGCCACGCGGGCGGCATTCGGGATGTGGCTTGAGAGCGACCACCAGACGCTGTTGAGCGAACCGATGACCGTATTCTGCTGATATTCGAGGAGCCGGTCGATCGGAATTTGGCAATTTCGATCGGCGATAACGGCCGCCGGATCATATCCTACGGCAGAATATTTCAGGTCGGCTGCATCGACCTCGATCGGGATCTCGCGAAACTCAATGTCGCCGTCCTTTGTCGATGTATCGAAGGCTTCGGTTCCGTCAATATAAGCGCCGGCGGTCGAGATCAATGCGAGGTTCAGCATCGGCAGTGCCCTGCGAGCCGGCGTGAACGGTGTGTGCGTATTCGCGACCCACGGATAACGCTGAAAGCCCTCGTCGGCCTTCCACGCAGAAAAACGCTTTTCCCAATCCCACTTATTTTCAATGACGTCCATAACTTAGAACTTGAATTCCTTGTCGATATCGAAAGTTGCGATGTCCGCCGTCTTTGCCGACGAAAAACGGCGATTCGCCATAATAAAAAAGGTCAGAAGCGCGGCGATCAATGCGGCCGAAAGCGTCCACTCGGACCATTGATGCAGCTTGTCGAATTGCAGACGCAAAGGGTTATCGCCCGCAAGAGCGTCTATCGGGCCGCCGGCTTGCGAACGGATCGTCGCCATCCAAGCGCTGATAACGAACTGCCCGCCGAGGCTTGCCGCCGCGATAACGAGCAGCAAAAGCCTTTCGATCCAAAGCCAAAGGGCGTTAGCGCGTTTGACGATGAATGAAGTTGCGATCAGGATGATCGAGATCGCAGCGCCGGCGTAATTCAAGATCGCGAGCGAGCGTCCGACGACCGCGCCGGCAAGCTCACGGTCAGGCACCACGGCGAAAGCGGTTTGGGCAACGCCGATGAAAAATATCGCGCCGCCGAACCAGATCGCGAGCAGTAGAAGCCTGATATCCGAGAAGAATTTCATCCTGAGCCGATAAACCGTCCGTCAAACGAATAATTATGTAGCCTTTCGCAAGAAACGGCAACGGAGCGAGCTACTTTCGCCCAAGAACCGCTTGCAAGCCCGCTCTGAACGCGAACCTTGGGTTCAGCACCAAATACCGCTTCCAGAGCCTTCTAGGCTCTTGCGTGAGCCGGAAAAGCCACTCCAGGCCAAGACGCCCGATCCATGGCGGACACTCGGCAACATTGCCCGCGAAAAAGTCGAAGGACGCACCGACGCCGAGCATTACGGCTTTGAGATGCGGGCGATGTTCGTTCATCCAACGCTCTTGTTTCGGGCAGCCAAGCCCGACGAACAGAAAGTCCGGCGCTTTGGCCGCAATGTCGGCCGTGATCTCTGCGTCTTCTTCCGCCGAGAGCGGACGGAACGGGGGCGAAAATGCGTATGCGACATCGAGTTTCGGAAAGTCCCGCGCGGCACGAGCCTTTATCGCTTCGATCACCTCTTCCTTCGCGCCGTAAAAACCTACGGAAAGGCCTTGTTCTTCCGCAAATCGGCACAAGCCGATCATATGGTCGTTCGCACGAACGCGGTTCGCATCGCGTCGCCCCTCGATCTTTTGCATCCAGACGAGCGGCATACCGTCCGGCACGATGACGTCGGCGGCATTCACCTTCTCAGCATACGCGGCGTCGTCGAACGCCTCCATCACCATATGAACCGTAGAAAAGCACACGTAACCGCCGCCTTGCCGCCGCAATGCGTCGATCCGCTCGATGAGCGACGCGAATTCCACGACGTCAACATCGAGGCTTACAACACGCACCCTTGTTGTCCTTTCGCTCATCTCGCTGCCTTCCTGTAGATCTCGTCAAGCCGCAAAAGATATCGATCGAACGAATATCGTTCGGCGATGGTCCTTCGGGCGTTTTCCCGCAACGCAGTAAGATCGTGCGTCTCGTTGAGCAGGAATGAGAGCCGTTCGACGATCTCGCTCTTGTCGTTGATATCGACCACGAATCCGGCAACGCCTTGCTCGACCGCCGCAGCGATCGCGTCGTTTCTCCTGACGACGGGAACGCAGCCGGCGGCCATCGCTTCGAGAAGCGCGATCGGCAAGCCTTCGTGATCCGACGGCAAGAGAAAGATGTCATTCTCGGCGAGCGCCTGCCACTTGTTCTCGCCGTCCGCAACGCCGCAGAACGCGAACCTTTCGCCGCATACCGCACGCATTTCGGCTAGAAAACTTTCCGCGTCGGGCCCGGCGCCGTAGGCGTTGAAGCGAAACTGAATATCGCGTTCGATGAGGCCGCGGCACGCTTCGACGATGCGGTCGAGGCCTTTTTCGCGGTTGAGCCTTCCGAAATATACGATCGATCGCGGACTCTTCTCCGGCTTCCGCGGGACGACCTCGTTCGTCGGAACGGCGTTCGCCAGAACATCCGAATCGGCACGCCCGTGACGGTTCGCGAGAACCGCCTTTTCCTGCTCGCTCAAAACGATGATCCGAGCGGAATGCTTTGTCATCGTCGAGATACATTTTCGAAGGATCACGCCCGGCTCATCTTTCAAAAAGTACGGGCCGCCGTGTATGTGCAGCACGATGGGGACGCCCTTGCCCGCCGCCGCCCGAACGAGGACAGCGTCGCGCAGCATCGCCAGACGGGAGAACGACGTGTTCAGGTGAATGACGTTCGGCCGCTCGCGTTCGATCGCTTCGCGAAAATCGACGACCATTTTCGGCTGCGAGGCGATCCATTTAGCGTTCTTGCCCGCACCGTCCCGCCGTCCGGCGCGAAAATGAACATATTCGTTCGCCGACAATCGGATGATGTTGGCAACGAGCGTCGAGATACCGCTGACGTTGTCTTTTTCCCTAAGGCTTGGTGCGGTTATCAGGACTTTCATTCTACAATCGTTCGAAGGTATTCTTCTCGCTCGGGCTGAACGCGCAAAAAATGGGAACCGAAATGACGACCGCAACGATAGCAGAACGAGCCGCGAACCTCGCGGTAATGCCGCGTTGGGTAATGCCTGTGGTTCGCGTCGGCGTCATATCGGCGGACGCCTTTCTTGCCGCCGCCGGATTTATTTTTGCCTTTTGGCTTCGCGAAGGCAAAAGTGCGTTCGCGGCGGGCCCCGCCATTTGGAGCGAAAACTTTTTGCCGTATGTCGGCATTCTGGCTTTCGCCGTTCCCTGCCGCATCGTAACTCTCGGCCTCGCTAGAGTTTACAGGTTCGATGGTGCATTTGAATATTCACGCGAACTCGCACGCGTTTTCGGCGCCGTGTTCGTTTCGTCGCTGCTTGTGATCGCGTGGGCATTTATGTTTCGCGGCGGATATTTGTACCGCGATTTTTCGTATTCACGTGGCGTTTTCGCGCTCGATCTGCTATGTACGCTCGTCCTGCTTTCGGCTTTTCACCTCGCCGTCCGTGCGACCCAATCAAGGGCGCGCAAGCGCGGGATCAACCTCATTCCGACGATCATCGTCGGGAGCAATTCGGAAGCCGAGCAGACCATTTCGGAGCTACAAAACCGTCGTCATCTCGGCTATCGCGTCGTGGGATATGTTGCCGACGAGATCGAACCGTCGTCAACCGCCGAAAGGCTCGGGTCGATCGCCGAACTCGCCGACGTGATCCGCCGATTCGACATAAAGGAAGTGATCATCACGGACAACTCACTTGCGGGCGAAAGGCTCTTCGAGGCAATGATGGCATTGGGGAGAAAGCGTCGGGTCGAGTTTCGATTTGCGCCGACCTTGTTCGATCTCTTGCCGCAGAAGACGAGCGTTGACCGCATCGGCGTTCTTCCGATGGTGCGGCTCTTTCGCTCGCCGCTCTCGGACGCGCAGCGGTTCGTAAAACGCGTCTCGGACCTCGTTATCGCGACCGTCGCAACGGCCGTAACGTCGCCAATGTGGATCGTAGCAGCGATCGCCGTAAAGCTGGATTCGCCGGGCAAAGTTCTCTTCCGCCAAGAACGCGTCGGGATGGACGGCCGCGTTTTTCTCTGCTACAAATTTCGCACGATGAAGGCCGACGCCGACGAGGGCGTGCATCGTGTGGCATATGAACAGAATATCGCGGGCAAGGCGGGCGCGAACTCCGGCGATGATTCTCGGCCAGTTTTCGGCAAGGTGAAGAACGATCCGCGAATAACGCGCGCAGGAAGTTTTCTACGGCGTACGAGCATCGACGAACTGCCTCAGCTTCTGAACGTATTTCGCGGCGAAATGAGCATCGTCGGCCCGCGGCCGCCGATCCCGTACGAGGTCGAGGCGTACGAGGTCTGGCAGCGAAAACGCCTCGATATGAAGCCCGGAATGACCGGACTTTGGCAAGTTTCGGGCCGCAGCCGACTGACATTTGAAGAGATGGTCCGCGTCGATCTCTATTACATCGAGAATTGGTCGCTGATGCTCGACGCGAAAATTCTCGCTCTTACGATCCCTGCGGTCTTTCGAGGCGACGGCGCAAGATGAACATCGCCGACACTCTGAAACACGCGAATGCCGCGCTCGTTGACGCCGGCCTCAAAGAGCCGCAAAAAGACGCTCGGCTGCTGTTGCGTTTCGCGCTTCAGCGAGCGAAGGAATTCCTTTTCGCGCATCCTGAATATGAACTTTCCGACGCAGAGAAGGCCGCGTTCGACGCCGCAATAGGTCGCCGATCGCAACACGAACCGGTGCAGTACATCATCGGCACGACCGAGTTCTACGGGCTTGAGTTCAACGTCTCGCCCGCAGTTCTAATACCTCGGCCCGAAACCGAAATTCTGGTCGAGAACGCCGTCAATGCTTTGAAGGGAAACGCTGCGGCGCGCCTTTGCGAGATCGGCGTCGGTTCGGGTTGTATCAGCGTCGCGATGCTCACGGAGCTTCCGACTGCGTCGGCCATTGCCGTCGATCGCTCGCCCGACGCGTTGGCGATCGCACGTCAAAATGCCGAACGCCACAAAGTGCTCGATCGGCTCGATCTGCTCCTCTCGGACGTATTCGATTCGGTCGGGGAGGACGGCTTTGACGCGGTCGTTTCCAATCCGCCGTATATTTCGCTCGCCGAGCTTGCAACACTCGACCGCGAAGTGCGCGAGTTCGAACCTGAGATCGCTTTGAGCGATAACGCCGACGGCCTCGAGATCATTCGAAAGATAATTGCCGGTTCTTCACACAAACTGCGTCCCGGCGGTGTTCTCTTTCTGGAGATCGGTTATGGACAATCCGAACGAATTCTGCCGCTTTTTTCTCCTCGAAAGTGGACGGACGTTCGGTTTTTCTCCGATCTTCAGTCGATACCGCGCATTTTACGGGCTTTTCGCCTGTAAGGAGCGTCAAAACCTTGCTTTCAAACCGATTTTGGGGGTAAGATTAGGGTGTTTAGAGACAGTTGCGTTGAAATCTCATTTAGCGCATCGTGCCATCAGGTTCGATGGTCACGCCGGAAGCGTCCGGTCTGTTCACCACTGACATTAGATTTCGGAGGTGACTTTATAAATGGGTTCTCTTAACGGCATTTTGGCAGTTCTTGCCGCGATTGTGGGTGTTTTCTCGATCTACAAGTATATGGCCAGCGCCGATAACAAGATATGGATGGTTATCGGAATAATCGCGATCCTTGCGTTCTTGGCTTTGGGTGCGATGTTTATGTCCGGCCGAATGAATAAGACCGATGATATTCACATCACTGAATAGGCTTGACGAGTTTTAACTCTTGCTTCTTATCTCTGTTCCGTAGTCTCTGATCTTTTTGAGCCCGGGTGAGCAGGCAGTTCTTTGCCTTGCCTTCCGGGCTTACCTTACGTCTGAAATGTTGACAAAAATGTAATGTTTTAAGATACTTGGTTTGTAGGCTTTGCCGCAGTTGGAAGCCGCTTTTTACAAGGAATGCCGAAGATCTCAGACATACAAGAAACTCCGAACCCGAACGCCGTTAAGTTCATCCTTCGCGAGCCGATCAGTTACGGCACGTCGCACTCGTTCCCGACCGCGGAATCTGCGGTCGATGACACGTTCGCCAAATCTATTTTCGACGTCGGAAACGTCGTGTCCGTGTTCTATATGGACAAGATGGTCACGGTCGAGAAGACGGATGATTCCGAGTGGGACGAGATCTTACCGGAAATGGCTGTCCCTATCAGAGCGGCGGAGGCGGTCGCCGTGAAGCCGACGAACGGCAACGGCAACGGACACGCGGCGAGCAAGGTCGGCGGCGCTATCGCAGCAGCGGGGAACGATGACGACCCTAAACTTCGCGAGATACAGGCCCTGCTCGACGAGAAGATCCTGCCGTATCTTGCGGGCGACGGCGGTTGGATGGAGATCATCGAACTTAACGGGTCGGAACTGAAGATCCGCTATCAAGGCTCGTGCGGCAGTTGTCCGAGCTCGATCAGCGGCACGCTTGCGGCCATCGAGCATATGCTCCGTGAAGAGGTCGATCCTGACATCGAGGTCATCGCGATCTAAGCGGTTCTTTGCGTTCAAGGCCGACCGTGCGATACAATTTTTGTTTGACTTGAAGTTAGGAGACAAACACGAACGTGATCGAAGATCTAGATAAGTTAATAGAGTTACAGGAGACGGACACAAATCTTCGTCGTCTGAAGAAGGCAATAGAATCCGCAGAAGCAGGGCGTGCAGCGATCGAACAGGAGTTTGAACAGCACGCCTTTTCTATACGCGAAATTCAGAACCGGCGAGATTCCATCAACGAGAAACGCGCCCTACACGAACGTGAGATCGCCGAAAACAAAACGTATCTCGAACGTGCCGAACGAAATCTAAAGCACGCACAGAACCAGAAAGAATACGAGACCGCGATGCGCGAGGTCGATGCTCTTCAGAAGGCGATCGGACAATCGGAGACCGCCATTGTCGAACTTCTGGAAGAAGGTGAAGGGGTCGAGAAGGAACTCGGCGAACGAGCCGACGAGATATCGAGCCTTGACGGCCGCCGCGAAACTGCCTTGAGCGAATTCGACGCTGCCCTCGCCGCTGACAAGAAGGAATTCGATACCGAGACAAAGCATCGCGCGACGGCTTTTGCGACTCTTCCGGATCGTCTCGCCGCGGTCTATGACCGGCTTGCGCAACGCAGTCGTGACGGCATCGCCGTCGCCGAGGTCGTCAATGGTTCCTGCAATGCCTGCTTTATTTCATTGCGTCCGCAGGTCCAGGTCGATGTACGACGCGGTGCCGAGATACTCACGTGCGAGAATTGCTCACGGATACTATTCGTACGCGCCGCAACCAGCGAGGCGGCAGCCTAGATCGATAAGGAGAGCCTAACCAAAGGCTTTCCAGCACGCTTCATAAAGGGAGCAAATAGCAATAACCCGAAAAACTTGGCGGGCGGCAGGGCATAGTTGTTCGAAGCCTACGCAAAGTTACAGACCGCCCGGAGCGAAGACGCAGATATCTTCATACGCGGTCTCGGCTCAGGACGCTGAGATCATTTCGACCATTCATCGGAAACGCTGAGGTCCACTTTTACAGGGACATCTTTTAGAAATTCACGGCCCGCAGAGAGCATCGCGTTCTCGAGTTTGCGGGCCGTTTCTTCTGCTTCTGCGGCATCTGTTTCGACAAGTATCTCGTCATGCACGATGTTTACGAGCTTTGCGGACGTGCCGCGAATATCGTCGTGAAGCAGTCTTAAGGCGCGTTTCAAAATGTCCGCCGAAGTTCCCTGTATCGGCATATTTTTCGCATAACGCTGCGCCGCTCCGACCTCGCCGCGGTCATTCTCGTTGAATCTCATACGGGCGATGCGGCCCGATAGCGTGCGGGCGGTTCGGTCGCTCAAGACGGCCTTCGCCTGCATACGGAGCCATTCGTCCATCCGAGGATACGTCGCAAAGTATCGCCGAAGCGTATCTTCGGCCTGTGCGTTCGAAAGGCCCGTCATTTTCGCAAATCTCTGCACGCCGATCCCGTAAACGACGCCGAAATTCAAACGCTTTGCGAATGACCGCTGGTCGGGCGTAACAGCGTCGGCCGCGATCCCGAATATCTGTGCCGCGGTCGCCGCGTGAAAGTCTGCTCCGGACTGGAAAGCGTCAATAAAAGCCTTGTCTTTCGAGATATCGGCGAGGATGCGCAGTTCGATCTGCGAATAATCGGCGATGACGAGTTTCCTGCCCTTCGGAGCCATAAAACAGCGTCGGTATTCGGTCTCGTGCGGGATCTGCTGCAGGTTCGGATTCGAGCACGAAAAGCGTCCGGTCGGCGCGCCGATCTGACGAAAATCTGCGTGGATGCGGCCAGTTTTCGGTTCGATAAAGCCGAGTATATTCTCGCCGAAGCTCTGGCTCGCTTTTGCGACCTGCCGGTATTCGAGCAGTTTTGCGACCACGGGATATTCATCTGCAAGCGGCAAGAGAGCGCCCGCACGGGTCGTACCTTCGACAGGAACGCCAAGATTCTGCAGCGCGCTTGTAACTTGATCGATCGAATCGAGATTGATCTCCGGCCGTCCAAAGAGCGAAGCTTGAGCGACGCCGGCGCCGAGCATTCCCTGTAGTTCTTCGGCGGCAACGGCCTGTTTCTTGGACACGACGGCAAGCTGCTCGCGCCATCGAGTTCCATCGAGATAAATGCCGTTCAGCTCCATTTGAGCTATCGGCAGAACGCACTCGTTCTCGAGAGCGAGGACTTGGTTCAACCCGTCGGCAACGATCCGTTCGTGCAGACGTTCACGAACTTCGAGCATTATTAACGCATCTTTGGCCGCATATTCGATCTGCGAGGCGGACAATTCAGCCGCTCCCCAATCGCTTACCTGCTCCTTCTTGTCGAGCGCTCTGCCTAAAAAGAACTGTGCGACGTCCGCGAGCCCATGCCGTCGCTCACCGTCCGCCGAACCGATCAGCACGCTCGCCAAATATGTATCGTAGATATTTTCGACATCGCATCCGAGGTGATGCCTCGTCCACTTCGTGTCGAATTTTGCGTTGTGGGCGATCTTCGTTTGCTTCTTCGAGGATAGAAGGTCGCGCAGCGGTTTTAATGCCGCCGCCGTCTTCAATTCGTCCCCGCTTCCGAACGCCCGCACATCGACGACCTTCGTCTCGCGGCCATTCGAAAGCTGTACGAGCCGCAGTTCACCCTTATAGGGATCTAGGTCGGTCGTCTCAACGTCGAATCCGATAAATTCTTCGCGTTCGAGTTCGGAACAGGCCTTTGCGAGCGATTCCGGATCGCTTATGAGCTGAAAATAAACTTCCATAAGAAACGAATGTCCTTCATTGTATCCGTAAGGCGGAACCTGTTCCAAGTTCGACGCGAATTAACTGCATCCGAAAAGATTTGCAAATTTCGCATCATCAAAGGTTTACATTCGCGAAATTCTTTATATATAATTATTTACAGGTTTGCCCCCGCTCGTTAGGAACGGGATAGATGCAAACGGTTGAAAAGGATCTTTAACGCTGAACTAAGCGGCAAACGGATTAACCGGGTTTCGAGCACGATCGATAAAATGATATGTGCTCCCTGGTGTGAGAAACGGCTTTTGTTATTTACTGGCCGCACATTTTGAAGGAATTTCCCCATTGAAGAAATACAATTGTATTTTGAATATTCGGAATCCACCTCTACCTCGAAAATCCCGATACCTCTCTAACACTCAGCGAAGAAAGCGATCATTTTATGTGATCCAAAAGGAAACGCGTGCCGGCCAATATGGTTTCGGGTCGCTATTCCTGAATATACCGACCGTTCTTGCCTCTCAATTTTCCTCTTCTAAAAGCGAACCGGGCCGAACCTTAATTTAGAATTTTAAGGGTAATTTACCACTTTCTATGTCAAAGGAAATGATAGTCAGCGTCAATGGACGCGAAAAGAAAATTGCAATTCTCGATAACGGCAAGGTTACCGAGTTCTATATAGAACGCGGTCAGGAAAACGAAGGCGTGGTCGGGAATGTTTACAAAGGACGCGTGATGCGTGTCCTGCCGGGAATGCAGTCCGCATTCGTAGATATAGGGCTCGAACGCGATGCGTTCCTGTATGTTTCGGACTTCTTCGATGAAGACGAGGAGATCGAGAAGATCGTCCTTGAAAAGGGCAAAAAGGGTTCGCATGAAGATGCGAATCGCGAGGTGAATGAACGTATCGACCGTAGCCGTATCGAGCGCGAGAAGCAAATGGAATCTGCTCAGGAATTGAGCGAGCCGCTTGCCGAGAGCGGAGAGCACGTTGCTGAAGAAGGCGTCGCTGAAAGGGCGTCAGGAAGGCCTGAAAGAGGAAAGCGCTCCCGCGGCCGAAAGGAGCGGGATAAGAAAGACGAGGTCAGCTCCGTTGCGGAACCGATCGAGATCGAGTTCGATGCGAGCGGCTTCGAGCGTATCGCGGATGATGACGATGGCGACACCGGCGACGCATTCAAGGATGCATATCGCCAGGAAGCGATCGTTGCGCGCGTTCGTGCGGTCGAGTTCGATGAAGGCGAAAGCACAGGCGTCGCCGAGGTCGGATCGCTCCTTTCAGAGGTCTCGAACACCGACGGATTCGAACGGATCGCCGATGAAGACGACCTTCCAAAAGAAGTTCCGAAGAAAGGACGCCGTACGAAAGCCGCCGCTGAGAAGAAGCCCGCAAAGGCAAAGGCTGTAAAGGAAAAAGCGCCGAAAAAGCCCGCGGCCAAGGGCAAGAAGAAAGCTGCGGATAAAACCGCCGAAGCTGAAGCCGCGGCGGCGGAAGAACCGCTTGCCGACGCCGAGGCATTCGAACGCGTCGCGGACGATACGGCTTCGATGGCCGTTCGTCGCGGTGGACGCGGCCGTCGGCGTGGCGGCAAGCCCAAGAAAGCGGGCGATGACGGAAACGGCGGCGAGAACGGCGGCGAACATTCCGATGAGCACGATGGGCATATTGGCGAAACGGACGATCATATAGTTGAGATCGAACACGCTGAGAGCGTCGAGTCCGACGGCAGCGATCCTGCACAGCCGGACGAAGCAGCGAGCCCGTCTGCCGACGGTGAAGCTGAAAGGTCGGATGAAAAGCCGGCGCGCGGGGACCGGAACCGCGGACGGCGCGGACGCGGGCGAAGCGACCGCGAAGAACGGAAGGAATCCGATGACTCCGAGAAGAAGAGCCGTCCGGAACGAAGCGAACGCCCGGAACGGAGTGAACGAACGGAGCGTCCCGAACGATCGGAGCGTCCTGAACGGACGGAAAACAAAGGCCGTAACGATCGGAACGGACGCCACGGACGCGATCGCGGGCCTCAGCCGACGATCAGCGATCTCCTACGCGAAGGACAGGAAATTCTTGTTCAGATCGCCAAGGAACCGATCGCGAAGAAGGGCGCACGTATCACGTCGCACATCGCTCTTCCGGGCCGGTATCTAGTTTATATGCCGACGATCGAGCACCTCGGCGTTTCGCGTAAGATCGAATCTTCGTCCGAACGCGGACGGCTACGCACGCTTATCCAAAAGATCCGTCAGGATGACGCGATCCGTCAGGGCGGCTTTATCGTACGCACGGCGGGCATCGGCATCGCTGAAGAAGACTTACGGAACGACGCGGTCTATCTCGCTCGTACTTGGCAGGATGCAAAGAAGGCTTCGGAGAAGAAGAAGTCGCCGGCGCTCATTCATCAGGATCTCGATCTTGTGCAGCGTCTGCTTCGCGATCAACTCTCGGATGATTTCACTGCGATCCGTGTTGACAGTGAAGAAGAATATTTACGCACCGTTGAATTTATGAACCGTATGGCGCCGCGTATGGTCAACCGCGTAAAACTCTACACCCGGGATGAACCGATCCTCGATGCGTACGGCGTTCAGGAAGAGATAGAGAAGGCGCTAAAGCCCCGCGTTTGGCTGCGTTCGGGCGGTTATCTCGTCATCAACCAGACCGAGGCTCTCGTCGCGATCGACGTCAATACAGGCAAGTTCGTCGGCAAGGGCAACGCGCGTCTCGAAGACACGATCACAAAAACGAACCTCGAAGCCGTCGATGAGATCGCGCGTCAAATTCGACTTCGCGACCTTGGCGGCATCATCGTGCTCGATCTGATCGATATGGAAGATCGACGCAACCGGCACAAGGTTTCGCAGGCTCTGCAGGACGCACTTTCGCATGATAAGTCACCGACGAAGGTGCTCTCGTTCAACGACTTCGGGCTGATCATTATGACCCGCAAGCGTGTCAAGCAATCGCTCGAGCGGACGATGTGCGCGCCTTGCGAATACTGCGAAGGCGCAGGCTGGGTGAAATCTCCGCAGACCGTCTGTTATGAGATACTTGGCGAAGCTCGCCGGCTTGCACGCCAGGTTGATGACATTCGGCACACGACCTTGCGTGTCCATCCGGAGGTTGCGACCGCTCTTCGAAATTCGGAAAGACAAGTGATGGAAGAGATCGAAGCTCACCTCGGCAGCGTCGATCTATCAAGCGACAAGACTGTCCACCAGGCACAGTTTGACTTTGCGTTTGTGTAAGTCGTGGGTTGCTGGCGTCTCCGAATCAATTGGAAGCCATCTGAACCAGTCGGAAAGCTAAAGCGTCTCAAAATGATCGAGAGGAGCAGATTTTCGTGCCTTGGTGCCTTGGTGCCTTCGTGGTCGCCGTCTTTCGTCGGAGATGCCACAAAGGCACAACGGCACGGAGAACCGAGAGGAGCAGATCTTCGTGTCTTCGTGGCCGCCGTCTTTGATCGGAAATGCCACAAAGGCACGAAGAAGCCATCTGAACCCATCGGAAAGCTAAAAGCCCCGAAAAAAGGTCGATAGGTCAAATATCGGGGTCATGGTGTTGATTCTGCGGCGATGGGTCAGACTTCCGTCAATTCCACGACTTTTTAGCATCTTTTACGTTCGTAGGTTTTGCGAAGATAGAGTCCGGGAGGTTCTTGTTGAATTCGATGGACTCGTAATTGATACGCGAGGCGTGGTCGCCATTCTCAAAACGATCGATGACAAGCGGCGACTTCACACCCTGGAATTCGACGAATTGCCCGTAATGGTCTTCTTCCTTCATTTCGTCGCCGGAGACTGCCTTGCGAGTATAGATCGCCTTTTGCGGCAGGTGATCGTCGGCGGAGAATTCGAACTCGACGGTGAAACCGTCTTTGTAAGTGAGTTTTACAACGTCGTTGCGGCGACCGAGAGTCGCAGGACGCCGTCCGACGTAGGAAAGTTCTGCAGCGCCTTTCCAATATCCGCGGAGCAGGTTGTCGAGGCTAACGCGCAGGCCTTGCTTGAATGCCTCGATCTGCTGCTCGGATTGATCCTGCAAGACCTCTTGGTCGCCGTCATAGACCCAACCTGAACTCCCGGAATTCGCCTGCACCGTTCGCATTCCGCTCTGCTTGAACTCGGTGCGTTCCATATCGGGGAATTTGATCACATCGACGAACGATTGGAACATCGCAAGCTGATTTTCCCGCATCAAGCTGTATTTTCCGCGGCCGATCTGCGTCTTGACCGCCAGAAATCGATCGCCGCCGAGGGCTTCGACCGCCTTTGCGATCACGGCCCGTGCCTTGTCGGCCTCGAGATCGGTGTCGCGTTTCGGTTCGGCCGCCGCGGCGTCGCCGCCGACATCGCCTTTCCAACCCTTGTCATATATATAGAAGATCGTGCGCGTAACTGAGACCGCTCGCCCGGCCCTTTTCTCTGGCACGAACTCGATATTCTCTGCGGCCGCAACCGCTACTTTGCCGAATTCACGCGTCGGCGCAGAAAGCACCGTTACGTCGCCGATCCTTCCCGAATCGAGAAATTCGACTCGCAGCACGACCTGGAAACTGCCGTCGCTCGCCGTTGTCGAAGCTTCCGGCAAAGGCCGTTTTGTGATCTCAAGCGCAGAATCCTGCGCGAACGCGGCAAAAGACAGCAGAAAGATCGAAAGGAAAAGAAAAAAAAGTCGCTTCATTTTACAGTCAAAAAAAGGCTTCGTGTGAAATATATCACCGAAGCCTTTGATGCACGAAAGTTGGATTTCGTTCTCGCCTAGTTCAGGCTGAAAGTTTCGGCCGACTTTACGACGACCGCTCCGTTCTCGACATCGACGATGAATTTCATTGCCGTCTTCCACTGATTCGTGATCGGCAGTTTGACGGTCTGATCGATGTGGCGTTTTAGGAAACGCGCGCCATACGCGGGGCTAAAGCCTTTCTCGGTCAAGGCGTCGAGAGCTGCTTCGGTGATCTCGACGATCTTGCCCTTCCGCTCCATGCTGGTCGTCAGTTTTTGCAGGTAAAGACGTGCGATATCGCGAACCTCGTCCATCGTCAACGGCGAGAAAATGATGATCTCGTCGATACGATTGCGAAATTCGGGAGTAAATCGCGTTTCGGCGGCCTTCATAACGTCGCCTTTGATCGCATTAACATCGCCGAGCGATTTTGTGCCGAATCCGAGCGGCTTTTCGTACTTCTTAAAGTTCTCCGAACCGAGATTCGACGTCATTATGACGATCGCATCCGAGAGGTAAACCTTCTTGCCGCGTCCGTCCGTGATCCAGCCTTCGTCAAAAGCCTGTAGGAAGATGTTCATCAGATACGGCGAAGCTTTTTCGACCTCGTCGAGCAGCAGCACCGTGTACGGGTTATCGCGAAGCTGTTCGGTCAAGATACCGCCGCGTTCGCTGCCGACAATGCCGCGCGGCATACCGATCAGTTTTTCGATGCCGACGGTACCGTCGCCGTATTCGGACATATCGATGCGGACCATCTTGCCTTCATCGCCGAACATAAATTCGGCAACCGCCTTCGCAAGCTCGGTCTTTCCGACGCCTGTCGGGCCGAGGAAAAGGAGTACGCCGTCCGGCGCGTAATGATTGTCTTTGAGCGGGCCTTTGTTTAGCCGCAGGCGTTCCGCAACGGCCCGCACTGCGTCCTTTTGGCCGATGACACGGTTACCGAGATCGATCTCCATTTGCGAGAAACGATCTGCCGTGTCGCGATAGATCATATCCTTCGGAATACGCGATTCCTGAGAAATGACGTCGATAATGTGTTCGGGACGTACGACGAGCGACGACGGTTCGTTGATCTCAACCTTTACCGACGCGGTATCGAGCCAGCCGATAGCCTTATCCGGCAGGTGAAGATTGCGTATGTATTTCGGCGACATCTCAAGCGCGGTCGCTATCGCTTCGTCGGAAATGGTTACGGAATAATTCTTCTCAAGCCGCGGCCTCAGGCCAAGGAGGATCTGCTTTGTCTCATCGATCGAAGGTTCCTCGACACGCACGAGTCGAAAACGTCTCGAAAGCGCCTCGTCCTCGCCGATGTATTCCTTGTACTCGGTTATTGTCGTCGCTCCGATAATGCGGAGTTCGCCACGGGCCAATGACGACTTGAACATATTCGCGGCATCCGACGTCGTGCCCATTGCGGCACCGGCACCGATGATCGTATGAGCTTCGTCGATGAAAAGAATGATGTTGTCCTTTTCTTTTACCTCGTCGATGATGCCCTTGATACGCTCTTCGAACATACCTCGGAGCATCGTACCGGCGACGAGTCCGCCCATCTGAAGCTGCACGATATGCGAATCGCGCAGACGCGCGGGCACCTTCTCCGGCTCAAGTTCGATCAGGCGAGCGAGTCCCTCGACGACCGCCGTTTTGCCTACGCCGGGTTCGCCTACGAGCATCGGCGAATTCGATCTTTCGCGGTGCGAAAGGATCTCCATCATCTGCCTGATCTCGCTTTCGCGACCGATCGTCGGCGGGATCTTGTCCTGACGCGCAAGCTTATTCATCGAGATGCCAAAATGGCGGAGGAAAGAAGGCAGTTCGTACTTTTGCCTTACTCTTTCCTCCTCTTTTTCGCGTTTGCGTATGCGGGTACGCGCAATTTGCGCGACCTCATCGGACGGCACTCCCAGATTTTGCAGAACATCGTTCAGAACGCTTCTTTCGTCGTTCGAAAGCACGTAAAAAATATCGGCGGCGTCGATCACGCGTCGGCCTTGCGAACGCGCGCGATCCATCGCACGTTTGAAAAGTTCGGTCGTCTCGGGCGCGATGCGAAATCCCTTGCCCGTATGCTGACGGCCTGATTCCATACGCTTTTCGATCAAAAGCCGCACCGAGCGCGGATCGACCGAAAGATCACGCATAGTGGTCGAGAAAAGATCCTCTTCTTCGAAGGCTACCGCGTGAAGTATGTGCTCGACCGCAACGTAATTTTGGTCGCGTTTACGAGACTCGGCCAGCGCACTCTCAAGTACGCGCCGACCGCTGTCGCTGAATTTATCTTTATACGAATCAATGTCTGCCATAAGACCCCATG
>DAORTR010000046.1:0-16949 GCA_035432765.1 Pyrinomonadaceae bacterium | reverse complement strand
TCTGCATTTCGGCGACTGTTCGTAGCTCTCGAGTAGAGAGTCACGCCCGCCGCGTTCGGGGATGCACGGCGGGCATTTTTCTGTCTGCGCGACAGAACCACAAGATCGCTTATTAGGCGCCTCGGATGCTCAGGGAAGTTCGAAAAGTAAAGTGAATGGTGCCGTCTAGAAGATTTGAACTTCTGGCCTATCGCGTGTGAAGCGAGTGCTCTACCACTGAGCTAAGACGGCACTTGTTTGTGCGGTTTATAAGGATTGGTCGTCGGGTTTCGCCGAGCGATTCTCATCCGTGCGTTTTATTGTACTCAAAGCCGAGTCTGTGTAGTAATGGATACTACCTGTGGCGCGGACGCCTTCTGCGACCTGCGGGTCAGCAGTCACGCTGAAGAATGCCGGCTTCGAGCCGGAGGGTTGTTCGATCGTGAGCTTATAGACATAACCGTTCACCGTCGGCGTCTCGCCCTTGAAACTTTCGTCGAGCAGTCCTTTTGTAACGAGATCGTCGAAGCTTGCGAATTTCCCCTTATTTCCCGCGGCAAACTGAGCCTGATAGACCTTCAGCCGGTCGAGCGTCTGTGCGGCCGCCGTTTCGTTGCCGCTGCGAATCATCGCGCTCCAACCGATACCGCCGACGGCGATAAGAAGTGCGATGATCGCGATCACGATCATCAGCTCGATAAGATTAAATCCGCGTTCATCACGCAAGGCACGGCGTATTGCTTTCATAATATCTCGGTGCTTTTCTAAGGCATCTGCACGACGGCAATACCTTGTTTGTTCCAAATTCTAGACGGTTTTGGGTATCTTTTCAAAAGCCGCGAACTTCCGCTGCCGAACAAATGCGGCAACTTTTTGATGCAGTAAAGCGTCTCTTTCAGCTAAAATAGTTTTTGAGGCCGCCTTTGCAGTCCGCGGACCGTAATATTCCAGATGAGAGATTGGATAGCATCGAGATCATCAAAACCGCTCGCCGTGGTCGCCGATAATACGAGCAGCCAAAAGCTCGCAGAGTTGTGCGAGGCGGTCGAAACCGTGATAAAAGGCAAGCCCGAGAGCATACGCCACGCCCTTGTAGCGATCATTGCCGGCGGCCATTTACTCATCGAAGACGTTCCCGGCATCGGCAAAACGACGCTCGCAAACGCCTTTGCACGCTCGTTCGATCTCGTCTTTCAGCGGATACAGTTCACGTCGGATCTTTTACCTTCGGATGTAACGGGTCTCTCGGTCTTTAATCAAAAGACGAGCGAGTTCGAGTGGAAGCCGGGGCCGATCTTTTCAAATCTTGTTCTCGCCGACGAAATAAACCGAGCGACGCCAAAGACGCAATCCGCTCTGCTCGAAGCGATGGCTGAAATGCAGGTAACTGTCGAAGGCGTAACGAGGCCGCTTCCCGAACCTTTTATCGTTATCGCGACGCAGAATCCGTCAGAGCACCACGGCACTTTTCCGCTTCCCGAGTCACAGCTTGATCGATTTCTCCTTCGGCTCAACATCGGTTATCCGACGCCGAGCGAAGAGCGCGAGATATTGCTCGATCGTGTCGAAAGAGACCCGCTCAACCGCGTCTCGGCGGTTATGACAGCGAATGAACTCGTCGAATTGCAGCGAAACGTAGGGCAAGTTCGCGTCGATGATGCGTTGGTCGATTATCTGCTGAAGATCGTTGAGGCAACCCGAAAGCACGAATCGCTCGAACTCGGCGTGAGTCCGCGCGGTTCGCTCGCTCTGTTTCGTGCCGCACAGGCAAACGCCGTCATCGAAGGCCGCAGTTTCTGTATTCCTGATGATATTAAACACCTCGCAATTCCCTGCTTCGCGCACCGAATACTCGTCGGTACGCGAATCGCCGCCGGAACGGCACGCATTCGCGAGGCTGAACGCATTCTAATGTCGATCCTTGATTCGATCGAGGTTCCTGTCTAAGACCTACGCAGTTCGCCCGACAAGACGCGCGATGCGCTTTTTGTTCTTTTCACCGACAAGTTGAATGAACTTGCCGCGCAAATTCTGAAGATCTTCCCGACGGCGATGAAGCCTCAAGAATGTGCGGTCGCTCGTATAGACCGACGTTCGCACGACCTCGCCGCCGAACCGCTGCAGGAATGGATGCGCGCCGCCGAGGCTGAATGTCTTTATGTACTGCGTGCTCGCCCACTTGATCCCGTGCGAGAGCAGTAATTCGTTGGGCTTTAGATGCTGGTGTTCCTCGAAGGAATTATTTCCTGCGTACTCCATCACACCGCCCTTTACGAATCGAAAATAGCTTCCCGCGATCACCTTGCCTTCGTACTTCGCGATAAAGACGGCTCTCGAATCTGTCTGTCGCGCACCGCGCCGAAACGACTCAATATCGTCAGGTTCGTTTCCCTTCCGACGGTTCCATTGAACGTGGATCTCATAAAGCGCGTCAATGTCCCGATCGTCTGCGAGCCGCATGATCTCGACGCCGAATCGCTCGGCCTTTCGAATACCGTTACGCCGAGCGGATGAGAAATTCTTAAAGAGTTTTTCGTATCCGAGCGAAAGATCGAGCAGGACGACCTCATTGTTTCCGGAATCGGTCATTCGCTCGAAACCGAGGCTCTCGGCGCCGTCGATGTCGCCCCAAGAGACCAGTTGGATGAATTTGGGATTCCAGGCTTCCACGATGCCTTCGAACACGCAGGTTAACGCCGCCTGCCGATCGACGCCTTCACGAAAAAAGAGTTGCGGACGGCTCGGAAGTCCGCAGGTGACGACACCGTTCTTTTGAACGCCTGTGGACAAGGCCGCGATCTTTTCAGCATCATCCATCGCCGCAATGGCGAACCTTTCGCCGCCGCGGACGAACGGATCAATGAAAAAGTGTTCAGACCCGTACTGCGTCGGCATTTGGGCCGCGACGAGAAAATCCGTCCAAAGCTCGCGTGCTTCGTTATCGAGAGGCCAATTTAGCAACTTCCATTTCATTCTCGAACCTTTCCATTTCGGGCTTGCGAAAGCGTACCCGACACTATTCTTTGTACACACAAAGAAAGTTAGAATAGGTGCGAGAGTTTAGAAAAGCCTTTTTTATGGACTTCCGACTATTGCTAAAGCTTATTTCGAAGCAGGACCTCCGAAACACTGCTGTCGGAATAGTCGTCGTGACGGGCGGGCTTGCTCTTGCCGGACTGACGCTTTATGCGCACGAAGCGCACGAATCACGGCTTGCCGGCATCGCGGCAGGACTTTCGCTGATATTCATCCTGCTGATCTTGATCTTCGTGATACCGCCGCTCGCAAAAAAGGCAAGCCGCGAGGCGTCGCAGATGAATCTTCCGTTCGAGTTCACGCTCGGCGGTTCTGTGATCCTAGTGCTCGTGCTCGTTGTGGGATTTTCGGCGTGGAATACGGGCAACAACCTTCTCTTTATCGTACTTTCCGTTATGCTTGCGGCAATGACGGTCGGATTCGCCGCCGGCTGGCTTGCGCTGCGGAAACTCGAGATCCGAATACGTTTTCCGGAAACCATCTACGCACAAGAGCCGTTTCCGATCACGCTCGAGATCACTAACGGCAAGCGCCTTTTTCCGGCATTCTCCATCGTTGCGGAGGTTCGCGGCAAAGAACGCGAGACGATCGAGAACGCAGACGAGATACGCGACGCTTTTCCCGCTTTTATTGCGAAACGCCTGCTGGAAGCTCCGCATACGAATTTGACGCTCGAACATATCGCGTACATACCGCATCGCGGCACGACCGAACGCCGTGTTTCGCACACATTCGCCCAACGCGGGCGATTCAAGATCAGTGATTTCGAACTATCGACGGGCTTTCCCTTCGGCTTTTTTCGCCACCGAAGAAGGCTTGCCGCGGACGAGACGGATATTCTGATATTTCCGCACCGCAGTTCGCGATCCGATGAGATCGCGATAACTTCGGCTTTCGGCAGCCGCGAGGCGTTGAAAACACGCGGAGCGGGCGACGACCTGCTCTATTTGCGGGATTATGAGGCGGCGGACGACATTCGACGTATCGATTGGAAGGCAACCGCCCGTACCCAGCGGATCACGGTCAGAGAATTTGCCGCCGAGACGGATGCACGAGTGCAGATATTCATCGGCGGATTCACGCCTTGCGAGAACCATCCGTCGCTGCGTGAACGTCTTGGCGGAAAGGTTGCTGTTCACCCCGATTTCGAGGCGGCGGTGAGCTTGGCGGCAGCGATCCTCGCCGAACTTGAGGCGGCCGGAGTCGAATTTTCCCTCGCGGTGGGCGACGAAAGCCTACCGCTCGCAAGTTCGAGATCCCACCTCTTCGATTGCCTTTCCGTACTTTCGCTAGCCGAAGTTCCAACTTCGATCGAACCATCTTGGCTCGAAAAACGTATGGCAGAAACAAGTCCGAATGACGTTATAGTCGTCCTGACCTCTGCAAGATCGGGCGTTGCGGCCGAGGCCGGAGCACACTCCCGATTAAAAATTATTACGTTTTAGCATCTGATCCTTGTCACAGAAGGGCGGTCCGCGGTGTATTAATACCGATGAGTGGCATTTTTTGATGCTGAGATGAACGAGAGTTACAACATTCTTGTGGACATAATGTCCGAACAAACCACGGCGTCGCGAGCGAATGATAGAATTGGGTTCGAGGAGGCATTTGCGCTCCATCATCGTACCGTTTTTCGCGTTGCCCGCTCGGTCGTCGCCGATCCGGGCATTGCCGAGGACGTCGCACAAGAGACTTTCATTCGCCTATTCAAGCATCTCGATTCGCTGGCGAATGACGAAATGGTCAAGCCTTGGCTTATTCGCGTTACAATAAATCTTGCCCGAAACGCCATTCGCGGTACAATGAGAGCAAACACGCGAGAGGATAATTACGTCAAAGAATATGGCCCGCAGGAGAAGTCTTCCGTCGAACTCGATTTCGAGGAAAATGCGGGCGTGAATGACATTTACCGGGCATTGGCGCACGTTAAAGAACCGCTCCGAAGCTGTCTCGTTCTAAAGCAGCAGGGGCTCTCATATAAGGAGATCGCGGCGAGCCTAGACTTGAATGTCGCGAGTATTGGAACTTTTGTAGCACGGGCGAGGCAGGAATTCGCAAGGCACTATACGAGGCAGGCACAGTAGCAATGAATTGTATCGATATCGGGACATTACAGGCCTTTCTGGACGGCGAACTTGACCTCGACCGCTCGGCCGAAGTGTCCGAACATCTCGATGCCTGCAACGCTTGCACGTTGCTCCTTTCCGAGGCCGAATCCGAAGAAGCCGTCGTAATGCCCGCACTTGCGAGGGAGTTTGACTCTCTAGTGCCGACCCAGCGTCTTTGGACCAAGATCAATGACCACATCGAGACGGAGAAACGCGAGCGTCCATGGTACAAGAAACTCGGCGCCGTTGCCGTAACCTTACTTGCAAGGCCGTCATTTGCGGTCGCGACCGCCGCACTGCTCTTTGTTGTGATCGGTGCGGGATTCTGGCTCTCGAAGCCGAGTGAAAACGAACTCGCAGCAAACGCCAAGACCGAAGTTAGTAAGCCCGGCACCGCACTTGCGAACTCCGTTCAAGAACCTGCGACCGCCGATCGACCGGACCAACCGGCGACGAACGAATTCAACGATATGCCGCAGACGGCCGCAGTTCGCCATAATAGAACGGTCAGGGCAGTATATACCGCCGCCGAACCGACGCACGCGTCGAAGGCCATGGCCGTCATCGATCCGGCTCAGCAGAATTATGAGAGCACGATCACCGAGCTTTCAAGGTCGTTGCAGGGACAAAAGGATTCGGTTATGGCAGTCCCCGAACGCATCGCTTTCGAACGCGATATGGCCCTTGTGAACAACACTATTGCGAAGATGCAGGCACAGGTCCGAAAGGATCCGAAAGACGCTTCTGCACGTCAGGTGCTCTATAGTTCGTATCAAAATAAGATCGATCTGCTAAACTCGGTCTCGCAGAAGCAGGAGCTTGTCGCAAGTCTCCGGTAAATAGCTTGCCCGCCCCGAACAATGTCACGTTTCCTTCGATCTCTTACGTTTGCCGCCGCGCTCATCACGCTGCCCGTCTTCGCGTCCGCGCAGAAGACGCATCCGCCGATGCCGCCCGTAACGAAGATACCGAAGGCGCCGCCGGCCGCGATCACCGTCCCGCAGGAAAAGGCTCTCCTCGTAAATTCAGAGGTGAACCTGACGCTTTGCGTCCTTCGCGGCAAACTTTCTGTCAATTCCTGGTCTCGGAACGAAGTTCGGGTATATACGGCGGAAGGTTCAAAATTCGAATTCAAAGTTCTGCAGAAAGACGCTGCCGGTACGCCGGTCTGGGTATCGGTCAATGCGACCTCGCAGCGGGCAAACCCAACGCTCCCGCCCAGCGATTGTCTCGACGAGGACGACATCGAGATAGACGCTCCCGCGGGCACAACTCTTTCGGTAAAAGGCCGCGAGGTCGCTCTTTCCGTCAGTTCAATTAACACCGTAGCCGTTTCGACCTTTGGCGGCGACACCCAGTTAAGGAATATCGCGGATGGCGTCTCTGCCCTCGTCAACCGTGGCAACATCAGCATCGAAGATTCGTCAGGCGCGATCTCCGTTGAATCGACAACGGGAAACATCCTAGTTTTTGGGGTTAAACCGAAGAAGCCGGGCGACATTTTTCGCGCCAAAACGCTAAGCGGCAATATCGCGATCGTCGATACGAACCACAGGCAGATCGACGCCGGCACGATCTCGGGCGCGATCTCCTACACCGGCCCGATCTTGAACGGCGGAGCGTACCGGTTCAGTTCGCAGAACGGGAATCTGCGGCTCGATCTTCCGAAAGACTCGTCGGCAACGGTCGCCGCAACGTATGGTTTCGGTTCGTTCTCAAGCGGATTTCAGCTTGAGGTCGCGACCGAGAATATCACCGAAGAGTCGATAAAAAGTATCGTCGGGAAGATCGGTAAACCGAGCGACGCGGTTATAAAACTCATCACGATGAGCGGGCGCATCGAGTTTCAACCGGTTGACGAAGGAAAAGGACCGAAGAACTAGAATTCAGCAAATTCCCTGCCCGTTCGAGCCGCGAATTGTTCAAGCAGCGAGGCCGTTCCCGCCGATGCTTCATCCCGCGTTACACGCTCGACGCGCCACATCGGAATAAAGTAATCGCTTGGGCTCAAATACTCTTCGCCTGCCGTAACTGCCCGGCAAAGGTCCTCAAAATAACTCAGATCCACACCGCGAAGGCTCACGCCCGCCGCACTAATTTCATCCAGGATCCCGAAGAGCTTTTCCCGCGGTGTATGCAGGATCGCTACGACCGATTCGCCAGGCGCAAGTTTCATATTTGGATAGTGTAGCGATTTTTCGTCTCTTGCGCAGAAATTCGGTAGAATAGTTCTCAAGGGAAAAACAGCAGTTTGCCGGTACGCCCGCGAATCTTTTCGGGTGCTCCTTTTTGCCCAGCCTTAATAATGTATATCTCTCGCCTAGAACTTGAAAATATCAAATCCTACAGCCGAGCTGCGTTCGATTTCGCTCCGGGCATTACGGCGATCCGCGGCGATAACGGAGCCGGAAAAACGACGATCATCGAGGCGGTCGCGTGGGCTTTGTTCGATATGCTCGATTACACCAAAGAGCAGTTCGTGCGGCGCGGAGAAAAAAAAGGCTGGGTACGCGTAACTTTTGTGAGTGACCTAGATGAACGCGAATATGAGATCTTTCGCGATTCGGGTTCGGCGTATTTTGCACGCGATCCGCGGCTGGACAGCGTTGTAGCCAACAAGAAGGAGGAAGTTCGACGTTTTGTCTGGCAACATCTCGGCCTCGATCAAGGCACCGATCTCGAATCTCTGTTCCGACAAGCGATCGGCGTCCCGCAGGGGACATTCACCGCCGTCTTTCTTTCGGCCGCATCCGCTCGCAAGATCGTTTTTGACCGTCTTTTGAAGGTCGATGAATATCGTGACGCCGCCGCAAAGCTTCTCGAAACGAGCCGATTCGTCGAGCATCGTATGTCGGACGCCCGCGAACAGGTCGCGCGGATCGAGGGCGAACTCGCACGTTCCGACAGTGTCGCCGCAGAACGCGAAGCTTTATTAAGCGAAACGAAAGGTCTTGCGGAAAAGATCGGCCGCATCAACCAGGATCTCGCTGCCGCAAAGAGCGAATTCGCGGCTGTCGAAAAGAAGCATATTCGCGTCGCTGAACTTCAGGCTGCTGCGGCGAAGGCGCAAACTGCCCGTGAGCGCTCGGAATTGGCGGCATCGAACGCGACCGCTCATTTCGAAACGGCGGAAAAGGCGGCGATGGCGGTCGAAGGCTCCCGTGTCGGGAGCAAAGAATATTTGTCGGCAATGAACGAGATCAAAAGGCTCGAACATCTGCGCGGCGACCGTGACAAAATTCAAGCTGAACGAAATGCCGCCGAAACACGATTTGCCGCCGCGAACGCAGAACAACAGTCGATCCGCGAATTGCTCTCGAAGGCTGTGAGTGCGGCCCGCGAGGCCAGCGAACTCTCGCCGAAAGCCACAGAGCAGGAGGCACTCGAACGCGATATCGCAGGTCTTCGCGAGCGTTTGAGCTCGGCGAAGGCCGTCGAGGCTGAGCATTCAGTGATCGAAGATCAGCTGGCGCAGCTTCGTGAAAAGTTCGCCGCCAACACACAGGCGATCAAAGAGAATGCAGAGAAAGCTGCCGTCGCCACCGAACTCGTCGAACTTGAAAGACGCTCCGGCGAACTCATAACATCGCTCGCCGCCGTGCAGGCCAACCTCGAACGCGACGAGCGATTCCAACGCGAGATCCAAAACGGCCTCTGCCCGATCCTGTCGCAAAAGTGCCTGAACCTCGGCCCCGGCGAGACGCTCGAATCTTTTGTCTCGAGCCAGTTCACTTCCCTTCGCTCACAGATCGGCGAATTGACGACCGAGCGAACCGCCATCGATCAACGGCTCTCGGTCGCCCGCGAAGGTCAAAAAGCCGCAGCCGAGGTCGCATCTCTTACGCGTAGGAACGACGAGATACAGACCGAAGGAAAGGCTCTCGGCGAACGCGACAAGTTGCTCAAGGCAACGATCGAGGCGAACGCCGGGCTTGCTGCCGAGCTCGCGTCTTTCGACGAAAGACTTTCCGCACTCGCAGATCCGCGAGGCCGTCTTCGCCTGCTTCAAACGCAGGCGAACGAGAAAGAGAATCTCGAGACTCGGCTCGCCGGCATTTCCATTAAAATGCAGGAGATCGCTGAGAAGCGAACGGCCCTTGAAACGCAGCTCGCGCCATTCGCGGCGCTCGATGTTGATCTTGCGACCGCGCTCGGACAACGTGATGCGAACTCGCAGGCACATTTAACGTTTCTTTCGAATGAGAGCGTTGCGGCCGAGCTGGAACCGCGTCGAAAGGCGTTGCAAGAAGCCACGGCCTTGCTCGGTGCGGCGAGGCTCGAAGCAGAGCGTGCGTACGCCGAGCATTCGGCTGCCGTCGCGGACTTCGATCTAAAGAAATTCGAAGATAGCCGTTCGCTCGTCAATACTCTCGATCGAACGCTCGCCGCCGAGACCGCAAAACACAATGCCGCTAGCGAGCGTCTAGAGAAGGTAAGTGCGGAGATCGACAAATTTGTCGAATTACGCAAGACCCGCGACCAAGGCCTCGCCGAACGCGAGCGTCTTGACGGCATCTCGAAGACAACGGCATTCATCCGGGACACGCTTAAGGAGGCCGCTCCGCAGATCGCCCGCAATTACGTCCGGCACGTAGCTGTCGAGGCGAATCAGCTCTTCCGCGAGATCACCGGCAACGGCGAGCGTTCGTTAAAGTGGAACGACGATTATTCGGTTTCCGTCGAAGAAGATTCCTACGAGCGGCCTTTTGTAAGCCTTTCGGGCGGCGAGCAAATGTCGGCTGCGTTGGCGGTCCGCCTCGCCTTGCTGAAGCAATTGACCGAGATCAGGATCGCGTTCTTTGATGAACCGACAACCAATATGGACGAAGTCCGGCGCGAGAATCTCGCATCCGAGATCCGCAGTATTACGAACTTCGATCAGCTTTTTGTCATCTCGCATGACGACACTTTTGATAATTACGTGGATAATGTAATCGTGCTCGGGGATAGGACGTGAGCAAACCGAAAATGAAAGATGTAACGATCGTATGCGACGGCTCAAGCCTCGGCAACGGCAAAGGTGATCCTCGTGCCGCCGCTGTTGCGCTTCTGGGCTTTCAGGGGCTTTGGAAGGGCGTCGGCAAGTTCCTCGGGCGCGCAACGAATCAGCAGGCCGAGATCGCCGCGGCGACCATCGGCCTCGAAGAATTGAAAGAACCGTGCCGCGTACGTCTTTTCAGCGATTCGCTTTATGTCGTCAACACGATGACGGGCAGCTTTCGCCGAAAGACGAACCACGACTGGTGGTCGAGCCTTGATAGGGCCGCTGAGCGACATACCATCCAGTGGAACTGGATAAAGGGCCACAGCGGCCACGTCGTGCAGGAAGCAGCCGACAAGACGGCCCGCAAGATCGCATCGCTTGGACGGGTGGAACCCGATCTTTTATCGGATGCCGTAATCGATCTCGGCATAGTTGAGCTTTAATATAGGATCTTTGAATTTCTGAAGTTATCCATCTTTTTCAACCGAAAGAAAGCCTCACGAGCCGCTCTATTCGTTAGCTGCCTCGCTCTTTCCGTATTTGCCACCAGTGCATTTTCCCAAGCCGTTTCGAATGGATGGCTGTGGCAAAATCCGCTGCCGCAAGGGGATCCGCTCTACGGTATTCATTTTGCAAAAGACAAGCTGCGAGGCCTCGCGGTCGGTTCGGACGGCACGATCTTGCGCACCACGGACGGAGGTTTCCGCTGGGAAAAGTTCGATCCGCCGACCAAGGCCGCGCTGTCTGCGGTTTACCTTCTCGACAAAGAGCGCGCCGTTGCGGTCGGAGCCCGCGGAACGATACTCAGATCGGACGACGGCGGAAAAAAATGGCAAACGGTTGCGACCGAGGTCCGAGAACATTTCTACAGCCTTGCTTTTGCGCCCGATCAAACAACGGGCTTTATCAGCGGCTCGAATGGCTCGCTGCTCAAAACGACCGATGGCGGCGAGACTTGGACGGCACTCACTTCCGGCGTGAACTCGCAGCTTTTGAAGGTTGCCGCCCTTAACGACAAAATTGCCGCAGTTTCAGGCACCGCCGGCCTCGTCCTTCTCACAGACGATGGCGGCGCAACTTGGTCGCAGAGCACGCATTGCGACGGCGCGATTGTCTCGAGCATTGCTTTTCTAAAGAACGGCACGTTCATTGCCGTCGGTTACGGAGGCTGCGTCGAGCGAAGCACGGACTTCGGCAAGACCTGGAACCGTATCGAGATCTTCACGAAGGCGGATCTTCTCGCCGCAAGTTTCGTTCCCGATAGCCCGCAGGGCGTTATCTCAGACACGAACGGAACGATCTGGCTCACAGGCGACGCCGGAATTTCTTGGGTGCCTTTCGCGGTTCGCACAAATCCGCGCGTTGTGGATGCCTATTTTGCGGATGATTTCACGGGCTGGGCGGTCGGCGACAACGGGCTTATTCTTCGAACGGACGATCGCGGTTACAGTTGGCAGCGACTTAGCGAAGGCGGCCGCGAGGATGTCAATGACATAGCATTTCAGACCAACGAGATCGGGATCGCGGTCGGCTCACACGGTCGCATTTGGCTCACTAACGACAGCGGACGCGATTGGCTGCCGGTCTATTCCGAGACGGAAGTGAATCTGAATTCCGTTGTCTTCTATGACGGACAGCGCGGTTGGGCCGCAGGCGATGACGGCACGATCCTAAGAACGATCAACGGCGGCGCGAGTTGGGGCAAAGGCGAGACGCACGTTTCGCAAGACCTTACAAGCGTCTATTTCATTACGGAAAGAACGGGCTTTGCAGTCGGCGAAAATGGAATGATCTTGCGTTCTGATTCCGGCGGAGCATATTGGGAGCAACAGGAATCGGGCACGCGTCTTTGGCTCGAAGACGTAAAATTCTTCGACGAAAAGCGCGGCGTCGCCGTGGGCGATCGCGGCGTTGTCGTAACGACGGTTGACGGCGGACTTTCGTGGCAAAAGGTCAGGTCGAACGTGCGTGAGAATCTTTATTCGGTAAGCTTTTACGGTGATAAGGCAGGCTTTGCCGTCGGCGAGAACGGCATCATTCTCCGCACCGATGACGGCGGGCAAACTTGGAAGGATCAGGAGTCTCCGACATCGAGCAGCCTTTTTGCCGTCACGTATTTTAATGAGAAGAACGCGGTCGCCGTTGGCGAACTCGGGACCGTTGTGATGACAGAAAATGCCGGTGCGAAATGGGCAACGGCCAAGAGTTTTACCGGGAAGCTCCTGCAGGCGGTCGCCTATCGCGGCGGAACGAATGTTTGGGCCGCCGGACGAGGCGGAATGATCGTTAAACGCATCGAGCCGCTCGCTGCTGGCGGCTATGCTCCGGCGAAACTTCCGCCGACGCTTCGCACGCGTCCGCGCCTTGACGCAAAGCCGCGAAAGCCCGCCATCACGCTTACCGACGATGGCGACATCCCGGCGGCTCTACCTCCAAAAAAAGATCCGTGAAGATCAACGACGACGGCGATCCATTCGCCGTCCGTGTGGATGCGCGGCTGAGAGAAACCGCGTACGGAAAGAGCCGTAACGATCTCACTCTCCTGCGTTTTTAGAATTCCTGAGAGGATAAGCTTCTCATCGGTCTTTACTATCAGAAGATCGAGGATCGGCAAGATCACGTCGAGCGTCACGTTCGCGGCCACCGTGCCGAATTTCGGTGAGTCGAGAGCGAGTTCGCCGACCTCGAATCCAATGCGTTCGGCGACGCCGTTCTGCTCGGCATTTTCGCGGGCTGCCGTGATCGAATCAACGTCCGTGTCGCACCCGAAGATCGTGCAATTCTCACCCGTGATCTTCGCGGCCGCGATGGACAATATCCCTGTGCCGGTACCGACATCGAGAAAGCCGTCGCCCGCAACGCCTTCCTCGCTTAAAACTTTTAGACAAAGCCGCGTGGTCTCGTGCGTTCCGGTGCCGAACGCCATTTTCGGCTCGATCCGAATGACGATCTTTTCGGCGTCATCGACCTCGATCCACGGCGGCGCAACGACAAACCGCCCGACCTCTGTCGGCTTCCAATGACGCTTCCATTCAGCAAGCCAATCTTCGGGGAAAAGTTCGCGGATCGCGATCTCGGACGGTTCTGTCCGCTCGTAGATCGCGAAGATCGTTCGCACGGTTTCTTCAAGGTAGGCTTTGTCCGGGCGCTCGGGAAAAATGCCCGTAACAGTTACGAGGTCGCCGGCCTTCTTGCGCAATAGATCGGTCTCGATGCCGTCAGCTTCGGCGATATCGAATGCGGCCTCGGCGGCCGTGACGGCCTCGAACGGCACCACAAGATCGGCTGCGTACCAAGATGCTTGCGTCATTTTCTTCTACTCGCGGATCCCTATCTCATCGAGATCTCGACCGCGATTCCGCCAATCTTCAACGACCTTTACAAAGGTCTTGAGAAAAACTTTTTTGCCCAGCAGCTTCTCGATATCTTCGCGGGCGGCGGTTCCTATCTCGCGAATGCGAGCGCCTTGTTTCCCGATAATGATCTTCTTTTGCGACGCCCGTTCGACGTAGATCGCACAAAAGATCGTAACGAGATCGGGATCCGTCTCCTCGTCAAAAACCTCGGTTACAACGGCCGTTACATAAGGAATTTCCTCGCCCGTAACGCGCAGTATCTTTTCGCGAACCATTTCGGCCGCGATCGTGCGAACGGATTCATCCGTTAGTTCGTCTTGGGAGAAGATCGCGTCGCCGACCGGAAGATGCTTTACGACCGAGTTCAACATCGTATCGATCGCATCTCCCTTGAGCGCGGAAACCGGCACGATCTCGGCAAAATCATACTCGTTCCGGTACATATCCATGAGCGGCAGAAGTTCACCCTTTTCTTTGACCTTGTCGATCTTATTTAGGATGAGAACGGCCGGCTTTCCGCTTTGTTTTACAAGATCGAGAACGAATCGGTCGCCGTTACCTGTCGAGACGCTCGCATCGCGCATCAGTATAACTACGTCCACCGAAAGGATCGCATCGTGGACTGCCGCCATCATCCGTCGATTCAAAAGATGGCCGGGCTTGTGAACGCCTGGCGTGTCGATGAAAACGATCTGTCCCGCAGGGAGCGTAACGACGCCCTTAATTCGATGACGCGTGGTTTGAGGTTTGTTGGAAACGGCGGCGATCTTCTCGCCGACGAGGCGATTTAGGAGCGTGGACTTACCAGCGTTCGGGCGGCCGATGAGAGCGGCGTAACCGCTTCGAAATTCGTCGCTCATTATTGCCCGGCCTTAAGGATGCGAGCCTTGCCTGCGACCGCTTCCTTAAAGTCGCCCCCGGAAACGTCACCGATCTTGATCGCCACATCGTAGAGTTTACCTGCGGTCCCGATCTCGGCAAAGAACTCGTAGATACGTCCCAATGCGACGTAGGTCAGCGAGAAAAGAGCCTTGTCGGCCGAGGCGTTCTTCTGTTCGAGGACGTGTACGTAATATTCCTTTGCTTCTTTGAGTTTCGCGTCGCGAACCTGCGGTTCATCCGTCGCGGCTGCCTCAAGACCTGCAACGCGACCGAGGTTGTAATAGATACGCGCGTCGAACTGCTCGTTGCCGAGCATTGCTTTCAGGTCTGCATCGGCTTTTTTATAGTCCTTCGCGGCGATCACTCTCTGGACATCCAAGAGACGGGCGATCATCGGATTTTCGGCGGCAACTTCTTGCGCGTTCGATTTTCGAGTTGCACGCAAAGCCTCCGCACGTTTTCTGGCGTCGGCATTTTGTGCGAGACGATCTTTTTCCTTCGCTCCATTAAAACCGAGGATCATTTCCTTCACCGAACCGGCGATATCAAATCCAGTATCCTCGGTGCCTTTCAACTGTTCGTTAAAGTAGAACGCCATCACCGCCCCGCGTTCGTATGCTTCAGAAAGCATACGGGCGGTCTCGTCGGCCTGTTCGCGGCGGTATGCATCGAGATCGGCGGTTATCTTCTCCTTGTCGGCCGGTGTTGCCGCATCTTGAAGCTTCTTGCGGGCTTCATTCACCGCATAATTCACATTTCGAAATTCTTTCTCTCGAGCTTCTGCGGCAGCGACGATCGACCTTGAAACAGCCAAGAACACATCCGGCGTGATCTCGGAATTAGCCTTTCGCTGCTCATCAAGCAGAGTCTTGACGGCGTCCCTTATATCGTTGATCTCTTTGGAGTTTTCAAAGAGCATCGGATCGAAAACGAACTGGAGGAAGGCACGATTGGCGTCCGTGTCCGTCAGCTCTTTATCAGGGCTTACAACTACATAATAGCTGTCGCGGACATTGATGAAGTTGATCGCCTGCTGAGGAGCGAGCATCTCGGGAACGACTACGAAGCGCCGTTCGTGTTCGCGTGTCGTGATCTTTTGGAGGCCGGTCTTTCGTCCTTTGGCCGTGGTCGTTTCGGTCTTTATCTTCTCAATTACGGTTAACTTCGGCTTAGTATGCAGATAGTCGAGCGTGTCGGTAATGAGGTCGCGGGTCGAAGGCTGCAGATCCTTCGCAGCCTCTGCCTTATAGAGTTTAACGTATTCATCCAAATTGCCCGCAATGCCCGAACGTCGATAAAAATCACGCACGAGCGGCGCAAAATCAAGAACATCCTGCAACGAACCGGGAAGATCTGACGTTACGATCGGATCACCGAATTCCGGAGCGGGCGTCAAGGCGTAAGCCATCGAAATGAACGCCGTCAACAACTCCTGCGAGGTCTCTTTTGGATGATTCTTCTTGTAGGTCGCAACGAACTGCGTGAGGCGCGCCCGAAGATCGGCAGGCATTCCGGCCATATCCGTCTCGAGTCGCTCGCGGAACTGCGTCCCTGCCGGAGACAACTGTACTTCGACCGACCGGTGCTGAACGCCCGATGCATCCACCTCGCGCGCGGAATTGAGCGCAGCAAGCACGACCATCACACGCTTGTCCGGTTCGACGGAGACGCCGTAATTTGCAAGGTCAAAGCCCTGCCGCGGCTGAGCGAACGCCGCCGCTGACAGCATCAGGATCGTAATGATCAGGTAGAAAGAACGCATTGAGAAAGAGATGAGCGACTGCGGTCAAAAGATGCTTGCCTTCGCATTTTGCGAAGCACAAGAATAAAAAGCAAGAGTTCGTCTCCCGCCAAGGATCTTAAGGCGTGAGCCGAACTCTCGTTCTCTAGCTTAAAAATCTACTTTCGCCGGCGAGAGCCGCGCGATGCTTCTAGTTGTAGCTTGCAAGCGCTTCTGCCTCGTCTTCGTAAACGTCAAAAACAGTCAGCAGTTTTGTGATAGCAAGGAGATCTTGGATCTTCTGCGTCAAATTCAAAAGCTTAAGTGTTCCGCCTTCTTTGTTGACAGCCGTAAAGCTCGAAACAAGTTCGCCTATACCGCTCGAATCGATATAGCCAACACCGCCAAGATTCAAAAGTATCTTACTCTTTCCCTCTCCAAGAACACGGCGAATTGCCGTGCGGAGAGCAACGCTGCCCTCGCCGATCGTAACCTTGCCGTTAAGATCGAGGATCGTTACATCTCCCGCTTGTCGTTCAGTGATCGTAATATCCGACATTAGTTTCTCCTCAAAAATATAGATGCGAAATGCAGAGTTTAGAACAACATTCGCGATTCTGCCAAGCTGGTTTTATAGTTTTTTGCGCATTTTCACCTGTAGGCCGCCGCCCGGAGGATTCTCCCATTTGATCTCGTCCATGAACGAATTCATAAAGAGAATGCCTCGTCCATTGGACTTTAGAAGGTTTTCAGGGTCGGTCGGGTCAGGCACATCCGCTACCGAAAAACCCGTGCCAAAATCTCGGACCCTTATCTCGATCGCATCTCCCGATTCAATGAAACTGATCTCGATGTCCTTCGTTTCGTCGAATTTATTACCGTGT
>DAORTR010000045.1:0-17005 GCA_035432765.1 Pyrinomonadaceae bacterium | reverse complement strand
TCTCGCCGGTCGGGATCTCGGTCGGCGTGCCGGTCGGCCCCATTACGAGGACCTCTTCGCCCTCTTTTAGCAGCGAGCAGAGCCGCGACGACGTCCCCATTTCGAGAACGATCATCGAGAGCAGGCCTTTGCCGACATCGACCCAAGCGCCTGTCAGCGCTAGGCCTTCCATCATAAATTTCGAACCGTCAACGACGGGCGCCGTCGTCTCGAAATTCTGAAGCCGATAGAACTGTCCGGGTTCGAACTTTCGCGCCTGAACGGGAGCCTTGACGATGATCTCGACGATCGTCGGCGTGAGGCGTTCGACCTTTACGACAAAGGCGCGAAGCTGTTCATCGAGCGTCGCTTCGAGACGGTCGAATATCGCATCGCGTTCTGACTGCGGCATTTCGCCCGCTCTCGCGATCTCATTCTGGAAAAGATGGGCAACGTGCTCATAGCCGTGTTTTGCCGACGCCATCGCACGGACGACGTTCCCGGCATACTTCGGGTGATTGTCGCCGTAATAGCTGATGAATTTGCCGCCGCTGTTGTAGGACGTAAAGAATCCTGTTTCGCCCTTGGCGGCTTCGACGAGTTCGACCTTACCGTCGGCGTTGTGCACGGCATTGAACGGCTTAAAGAACTGCCGCCACTCGTCCATCTGAAAAGTGCCGGGTTTTTCCTTCTCGTAAATGACGTTCGGCGAAGTACCCGCCGCAACGCAGACGGTGCGTGCCGGGAACTCGCGTATGTCGCCCGTAGGCTTGAACTTGCCGGTCTCGGCGTCGTGCTCAAGCCGTTCGAATTTGATCGCCTTCACCGCATTAAATTCATCCGGAACGGCTTCGGTCGGGTTCATACATTCGACGAAATCGATTCCTTCCTCGAGTGCCTTTTGAACCTCTTCGTGATTGAGCTTATACGCGGGCGAATCCTGCAGGCGTTTGCGATAAACCAGCGAAACGCCGCCCCACGCCTTGATGAGAGGCACAAAATTCGGTTCTTCGCCCGCATCTTTTGCACGCAGTCGTTCGGCACGGACCGCGCGCCCGTGTTCGAGAAATTCGTCGAGAGCGCATTGCTCTTCGTCGTCGAATTTCGCAAGCGCCGCCTCTTCGCCGAACTCTGCGACGATCTCTTCGTAACGGTCGAGCATCTTTTCGCACTGCACGGGATAGTAAGCAAAAAGCTCGGTCGCCGTGTCGATGCCCGTCAAACCGCCGCCGATCACAACGGCCGGCATCCTAACCTGCAGGTTCGAGAGCGTGTCCTTTTTGAACGCACCGGTAAGCTGCAACGCCATCAAAAAGTCAGACGCCTGGCGAATGCCGCGGATGAGATTGTTCTTCATCGGGACGATGGTCGGGCGGCCCGCACCGGTTGCGATCGCAATGTGATCGAAGCCGTAATTCCATGCGTCTTCGATAGTTACGGTTCCGCCGAAACGAATGCCGCCGTATGCGCGAAAGCGTTTGCGGCGCGTAAGCATTAGCTGGACGATCGTCAGGAAATTCTTGTCCCAGCGGACAGTGATGCCGTATTCCGAGACGCCGCCAAAGCCGGACAGTATCCGCTCGTCGAGCGGTTGCGTGATCTCTTCGATATCCTGTATCGGCTTCGGGCAATCTCGCCCGAGTGAGCCCGTCCAGTTGTCGGGAAGCGGTTCGATCTTCAATCCGTCGATGCCGACGACGCCAAAGCCTTCGTTCAAAAGATAATGAGCAAGCGTGTAGCCCGCAGGCCCGAGACCGACTACAAGGACGTTCTTGCCCGAATACGGAAGCTGAAACGGGCGTCGGCAGTTCAGCGGATTCCAGCGCGTGAGCAAGTTGTAGATCTCGAATCCGAATGGAAGTTTGAGGACGTCGGTCAGAACCGAGGTCTCTGCGAGCGGGATATTCACGGGGTCCTGCTTCTGGAAGATGCAGCCCTTCATACAGTCGTTGCAGATGCGATGGCCCGTGCCCGCGCACATCGGATTGTCGATCGCGACAAGCGCAAGTGCGCCGATCGAATCGCCCTGCTTCTTGACCAAATGCATCTCGGAGATACGTTCGTCTAGCGGGCAGCCTTCTGTCGAGATGCCGAGCGGATTGCGTTTGAGCGTGCCGTCCGCTTCGTGCAGGCCGGTCGAGCAACTGTCCTTGCCGCGTTCGTGGCAGATCAGGCAGTAGTCGATCTCAAAAAGCGCGTCGCGCATAGTGCCGCGATCGTCCGTCAGCTTAAACCCGTCGCGGCGGCGAAGTTCGTCCTCCGAACCACGGATCACGTTCTCGAAATCCCGCATCGGATGGATGAGATGCACGAGGTTCTGATAGTTCAGTGCGTGGGGAACCTTGAAGCTGTACCATTTACGGCTCTTGCCGGCGAAGGCTGCCGCCGTCCAAGCCTCGATCACGGCGAGTGCGGCCTTTACCGCAAGCAGGTCACCGGTTGCTTCTTCGACGATCACAAATGCCGAGTACGCCTTGCCGAATGCCGTATCCTTATTCGATTCGTAGGCTCTATTTACACGAGCGATCGTGTCATGGACCGACGGCTGAATTTCTTCGTGCTCTTTCTTTAAGAATTCTTCGGCGTCTAGCAGGCGGCAGGTGATCTCCGAGATCGAAAGCTCTTCGTCGTGGACGAGCGTTTCGTCGAACGCCGTATTTCGCAACTCGGTAACGGCGCGCCACAGTTCGGCCTCGTTGAGATCAGCGAGCTGTTCGGGCTTGTATTTTTTCCCGGCACGCCTCTGCACAAAGAATTTGTATCGCCAAACCGGATTCTGCACCGTTATGTCGTGCGAAAGATCGTCGCGTTCGGGTCCGATACGAAACAGCCGGGCGATAAATTCTGAAAGAAAAGGGGCAGCGTCGGTCAGTATCTTCGATTCGACCTTACGTTCGAAACCTTTGCCGCGGGAGATGATGTATTTCTGCAGTGCGTCGCCGATCACCGGCTCTTTTTCAAGCACGTCGGCGTAGAATACATCAGCGAGTTCCTTGAGCTTGTGGGCGTTGAAGAGGTCGGCGAACGTAAAGCCGGCAACACCAAGCTCAAAGTTATTTTCGGTTACAAAAGCGTCAGACATATTAGTAAACACAACGGACTTATTTCCGTTGTCTCTCTGAAACCTAATAGTCTATCACTCGGCTTCGCACGGCATCAAAGCCCGAAAAGCCTAGCGGAACGTCAGTAGATCGGGCTTTCGCCCGGCGGGCGTGTCTTCCAGCGTTTATGCGTCCAGATCCATTGGTCGGGCGCAAGCCGTATGAAACTTTCCATTTCGGCGGTCATTTCGGCTGTGAGGCGGTAGATCTCGGCGTTGCGGTCGGCTGGTGTTCTCGAAGGTTCGATCATTGGACCGTAGCGTACGACATACTTTTTTTTCGCGTCGTCCCAGACGCAGCACATCGGCATTATCATCGCATCGGTACGCATCGCGAGCATCGCGAGGCCGCGCGTCGTGCAGGCTTCAACGCCGAAAAAAGGAACGAAGACGCCGTCTTTCGGGTGCATATTTACGTCCGGCAAGGCTCCTAAAATACCGCCGGCACGAAGCACCTCGAATACGGCATTCACGGAATTCGTTTTGTCTATCGAGCGATTCCCGAAGCGGGCCCGCAGGCGCGCGACAAGGTCCTCGATCTTCGGATTATCAAGCGGCCGCGCAAGATACGTGAGTGGTTCGCGTGCGGCTGAATACGCGAAAACGCCGATCTCCCAGTTACCTAGATGCGGCCCGACGAGGATCATTCCGCGGCCTTTTTCACGCTCGGCCTCGATACGCTTTCCCTCGGCAGAGTCGATGAATTCGGGGCTTTCGAACTCGAATTCGACAAGTTCATCAAGCTGGTCGCGCGTCATTTTCTCGAACTGGCTGAATTCGCCGAGTACGCGGCCGAGGTTCGCGAACGATGCTTTCAAGAGAGACGTGCGTTCGTCGTCAGTTTTTTCGGGAAACGCGATCGTTAGGTTCTTTAGAGCGACGTCCTTTCTGCCGCCCGTCAGAAAATAAAAGGCTTTCGCGAGAGAAATGCCCGCTGCGATGGCGAACTTGCGAGGCAGAAACGCCAAAATGCCGAGAATTGCGCGCACGGGCAGGTACTCGGCCCAAACTTGAAAGGTCGTTTTCTTCGCCATCTGCGATAAAGTTTAACTTGTCAGCCGTCGAACCTGCGAAAGGCAAGTACCGCATTCAGCCCGCCGAAAGCGAAGGAATTCGATAGTGCGGCCTCAACGGCCTGTGGTCGCGACTCGTTCGGGATGACGTCGAGATCGCATTCAGGATCGGGCACTTTGAAGTTCGCGGTCGGCGGCAGTATCTCGTTCTTGATCGCGAGGATCGTCGCCGCGGCCTCGATAGCGCCGGCTGCGCCGAGCGAGTGCCCGGTCATCGATTTCGTTGAGCTGATCGCGAGCTTGTCCGCATGGCTGCCGAATGTGTCGCGGATCGCCTTGCACTCATTAGAATCATTCGCCTGGGTCGCCGTTCCGTGCGCGTTTATATAACCGATCTGTTCGGGAGCTAAATTCGCATCTTCGAGAGCGAGCCGCATCGCCTTCGAAGCGCCTGCCGAAGCGGGCATCGTCAGATGATGTGCGTCCGCCGACATCCCGAACCCGACGACCTCGGCGTAGATCTTAGCGCCGCGAGCCTTTGCCGCCTCCAGTTCCTCGAACACGAACATCGCGCCGCCCTCGCCGAGTATCATTCCGCTGCGATCTTTCGAGAACGGCCGACACGTATCCGCCGAGACGACGCGCATCGTCTCCCATGCGTGAAGATTTCCGGTGCATATCGGTGCTTCGCTTGCGCCGGTAAATGCGGCGTCGAGCGTGCCTTGGCGAATGAGCCAGAAGGCTTGCCCCATCGCGTGGTTCGCGGACGCGCAGGCGGTCGAGGTCGTAAACGTAGCGCCCGTCAAGCCGAATTCCATCGAAACCTGGCTTGCAACCGCATTGCTCATCGCCTTTGGAATAGCGACGGGCGGCTGCCGTCGAATGCCTTCGGCATAGAGTTTTCGGTAGAGTTCATCCTCGGTCATCTTGCCGCCCAAGCAGGAACCCGTGATCACGCCCGTTCGGTCTTTGAACTTGTCGGAAAGCTCGACTCCGCTGTCTGCAAGAGCTTGCCGAGCTGCCGCAACGCCGTACTGAGAAAATGGATCGAGCCAGAAAAGCAGCTTATCGTCGAAGATCTCTTCGGGGTTGAATCCGCGCACCTCGGCGGCTTTGTGGAACCGCAGATGTGTAGTATCGACCTTCTCAATGGTTCGGATACCGGGGCGGCCTTCTCGGAGAGAACTCCAAAAGGAGTCAAGGTCATTTCCGATGGGCGAGATGACGCCCATTCCGGTTATTACAACTCTACGCATTTGATTCTAGGATGCCGCGTCCTTTTCTTCATTGAGCTTTGCCTGCTGCGCGGCGAATTCTTCGGCGGCAACGGCATTCGGGTCGATGCCTTTTGCTTTCATTTCGAGCAGGGCTTCGATGCCATCGACCGCCTGTCGAACGCTCTTCATTTCCTGCACTTTGTTGTCAGGTACGACGAGGTCGAATTCCTCTTCAAGTTCGAAGATCAGGTTCAATCCGTCAAGCGAGTCGAGCCCAAGTTCTTCGAAAGTAGTGTCCATCGAGATCTCCTCGCGAGGCACTTTCTTAAAGTCCGCAAATACTTTTATAACACGGTCGGCAACGGTTCCTTCTGACACGGTTTTGATCCTCTCAAATCAAGTTTGCTTCTCTAACAAAGCGAGGAATCGGCCAGTTCCGCCCCGATCACCTCGCGTTGAACAAAAAGGATACATTTTGTCGCACTCAATTACCAGAATTAACTCTCGCGCGGCCTGTCGGCGGCTGTTCGCTGAAGACTTACAAAACTCTTACAAACCATTGGCGTTTAAGCTGTTACGCTTGAAAGGTCAAAAAATACGGCGCGGCTTGCGGCCAAAAAATTCAAATATAGGACTTATTCATCAACGTGGAAAATATTATTGATTTCGAACCTGTCGATCGCAAGAAGTGGCACTGGAACACGATGTTCTTTGTCGCGATCTTTCATATCTTTGCGGTCTGGTCGATCTTTACGATGTCTTGGGAGAATGCTGCGGCATTCTTAGCAACGTGGTGGATCGCAGGGAGTTGGGGCATCGGTCTCGGCTATCACAGGCTTTATACGCACCGCGGATTCAAGTCGCCGCGATGGCTCGAGCATTTCCTCGCCGTCTGCGGCACGCTCGGCCTGCAATCCGGGCCGATCTCTTGGGTTACGACGCACCGGCTTCATCACGCCTTCACAGAAACGGATCGCGATCCGCACAGCCCGCTCAACGGCGTCTTTTGGGCGCACATGGGCTGGATCTTTCGCGGGACCGCTCAGATTCAGCCACAGAGCGTCCGTGAACGATATTCGCCGGATATGCTTCGCGACCCTTTTCTCGTCTTCATCGATAAATACTATTACGTTACATCGATAGTTGTCGGAATCGTTCTCTTTGCGATCGGCGGATGGTCGATGACCCTCGCAGGCATCTTTCTTCGCACCGTCGTCGGGTGGCACTCAACTTGGCTCGTGAATTCCGCGACGCATCTGTGGGGCAGCCGAAGGTTCGAGACGCGCGACACCTCACGAAATAATGCACTCATCGCCGCTCTTACCTGGGGCGAAGGCTGGCACAATAACCACCACGCGATCCCGCGTTCGGCACGCCACGGTTTGACCGCCGCCGAGGTAGATCTGAACTGGATCCAGCTGAAAGCGCTTGAAAAGGTCGGGCTTGTGACAGAACTCTACGGCTATGACGTCAAGGCCGAAGCCGCGAAGGACGCGATGAAGAAGGCCGCGTAGGAACGCTCTTTGCGTGGAGTCGCGGAGCGGCAGAGGAAAACGTGACAAGTCCGTTGCCGTCGCGACTTCGCGATCCAGCAGGCCGATGCCTTCACTTTCTTCTGCTTCCATTCTTCTCTGCGTCTTTGCGTCTCTGCGGGAGCCTTTTTTGACATAACGCTCACAGGCGCCAGAGCCTTTCCCGCAGAGTCGCGGAGTCGCAGAGGCAGCGGAAAATGCTCTGACTCCTTTGACCAGACGCCAAGACGCTTCGCCTTTTTTACGGATTCTAATAACATTTAACAATGCGGCGAAGGCGGACAACGATCTTCTTCTTGATACTCGGTATCTGCCTGCTTGTCATTACCGTGGTATTGAACGTCGGCTGGATCCTGCTGAATGCAAGAGAGGTCGCGCTTCTGATCTTCGGGATCATCTTCTTTGCGCTCATCATCACGGGCTTAACGTTGAATACGATCTTTCTGCTTCGCGAGATCCGGCGCAATGAACAGCACGACGCTTTCTTGAACGCTGTAACGCACGAGCTTAAAACCCCTATCGCATCCATCAAGCTTTATCTCGATACGCTTCTTTCGCGTGAACTCGAACCGGAGAAGCGCCGTGAGTTCTACGAGATAATGCGCACCGATAACGAAAGGCTCTTGACCACGGTTCAGCAGGTGCTGCAGGCGAGCCGTACACGCGAAAGAGGACGCCGACTCGATCTTGATGAACTCGATCTCGGCGGACTGTTGACCGAGGCGACAGAGACCCTGAAGTCACGGCCTCATCTCGATGAAAATGCCGTACGCCTAACTCTCCCAAAAGAACCCGTCCTTATCAAGGGCGACGCACGCGAGCTGCAAACGGTGTTCTCGAACCTTCTTGATAACGCCGTGAAATATTCGCCGGATGATATTCGCGTTAGCGTACGCCTAGTCGCGACGTCAGCGAGATATGCGGACGTCTTCATCAAGGATCATGGCATCGGGATTGCGCGCGGCGATCTAAAACGTGTCTTCAAGCGGTTCTATCGTTCGTCGAACACGCGTTCGGCGCCCGCCGTAAAAGGCACGGGCCTCGGTCTCTCGATCGTGCGCGCGATCGTCGAGAAGCACGGCGGACGCGTCAAGGCCGAAAGCCGCGGCGAGGACCGCGGGGCAACGTTTCACGTGAGGCTTCCAAAACAATGAAAGCGAAGGTCCTAATTGTCGAAGATGAAGAGCACATCGCGACCGGCCTGAGATTCAACCTCGAGGCAGAAGGCTACGATGTAGTCTGTGCAGCGGATGGCGAGCAGGCGATCGCTGAATTCGAATCTAGCGAGTTCGACGCGGCGATCCTCGACGTAATGCTGCCGGGGATCGACGGCTTCGAGGTCGCAAAACGCCTTCGCGAACAGCAGAACTACACGCCGATCCTGATGCTGACGGCGCTTGGCCAAGCAGAAGACGTCCTGAAAGGATTCGAGGCCGGAGCGGACGATTATCTCCCGAAGCCTTTCGACCTGAACATCTTTTTCGCCCGTGTGAACGGCCTCATACGCCGCCGCGATTGGCTCGTCGAAAAGAAGGCGGCAAATTCCGCCGTCATCTTGGTCAACGGACGTATCGTTGACCTCGCCGAGCTAAAGGTCGAATTTGAGGGCGAGATCACGCCGATCACGATGCTTGAGGCTAAGCTTTTGCGCTACTTTTTTGACAATCCCGGACGTGCCGTTTCGCGCACCGAGATACTCACAAAGGTTTGGGATCTCGCCGAAGACACGGACACCCGCGCGATCGACAATTTTGTCGTCAGGCTGCGACGGATCATCGGCGATACGGGCGAAAGGCCGCTGCTTCTGCAGACAGTTCGCGGGATCGGCTACAGATTTTCGCCAAAGGGTGAGTAACAGATCCGCGACACGACCTTGATCTCGCGTCGCCATTCTTCGTGCAGTTCAAAACGCCAGACCTCGATATCGGGCGAGATCGCTCTTGCAAAGAATTCGAATTCCTGATGAAAACTCCATGCCGGTGCCGCTAGATAGATGATCGCCGGACGGTCCGCGATCTTCTGATCGCCAAATAATTTCGCATCGGCGAGCGCACCGCTTCGGCGGCGTATCTCGACGTTCCGCCAATATTCGAGCGCCTGAAATATCATATTGCGGTCGGGCTTTGCCTTTAGCTCGATGACCACCAACCGACCGTCGTTGCGAATGGCAAGAAGGTCGATCTTCTCGCTTCTGCCCGAACGGAACTGATGATAGATCGGTGACAAACGCAGGTTCGCATCGAGTTTTGTTATGTCGCGGCGGAGGATCGATTCGAGCCAGGATTCGGTCTCGCCGCGGTAGAATGCGTGGCGTTTATTCGACGTCTCCGCGCTTCGAATAGCTTCGAGGCTGTGTACGAGTTTCTCCATCTTTTCCCAAGTTGCGTCCGTTAAGGGATGCTTTTCCGAGCGGCCGTTTCCGAACCACGCGGCTTCGCGTCCGTAGAGCTTTCTAACGCGTGCGAACGGCAGGCCGAGGAACCGCAGCGTGTCGCCCTTTGCGATATGGAGTGCATCGATCTTTTCGGGGGAAAGAGCGCGGATCGCGTCGGCCGTCCGCCCGTGTATCTGCGTCGGCGGCATAACAAAAAGCTTCGGCTTCTCTCGCCAGAGTTCGTTCATTCGGAAAGCGTCGTGGTGTCTTAGCAGAGCGATCTCTTCGCGGCGGTCGATGCTTGCGATCGAAAGACGAGCCTTCCAATGTTCGCTCAGCATCGCGTGCAGACGCCGTAGGGGTGTCAAGCGGCGCTTCTCGCACATTATCAAAAGATCGTAGATCGGCCTTTTGCGGCGGCCGAGTTTTTCGCTCCAAAGAATTGCGCTCGACAAAAGCTGCGAATGTGTAACGGTGTTCGTAACGTCCGCGATCGCGGCGATCTCAGTTCGCGGCGGAGTCGTGAGAAGAATGTGTGCGAGACGTCCGCCTTTTTCGCCGAGCGAGACACGCGAGATCTTTGTATTCGCAAAGCTTCTTACAGCGAGATCTGCGGTATCGCAAGCTGCGGCGAGCCTCGCGGCCTCTATCTCCGCGGCGAGCTGCGCTGCAGGCGTTCGCGGCACGAGCCGCAGCGTTTGCCGCTCCCGCCCGAACTGTCCCGCAACATCTATCGCGATCTCGTCGCCGTCGAACTCGACGCCGTTCAGCCGCCAACGATGCCGGCCCGAATCGTCAAAAAAGGTTATAAATACAGCCTTCTCGTCGATCGTCAACTCGATCTCTCCGCTCGCGAGCGGAAAGCTTTTGCCGCGCCGCCCGACAAGCAGCCATTCGCTAACGACCGCTAATTTTGTTTTGAACCGGGCTATTTCCAAAGTTTGTGTTGTGCGGCAAAATATTCGACCATCGCACGCGCCCATCGGTCATAACCTTCTTCGGAAGGATGAATGCCGTCGGCAAAAAAATTCTCCGAGTCTATCTCTTTGGGCTGCGGATAATAGGTGACGCCGGCGAGGCCTCGGCTGAATTCGCGTATGTTCCGATCGTGCATTTTCGAGAGGTGCCAAAGGATGGACCTTATCGGTTCTGGAAGTGCAGGCGATTCGATGATCATCGGGCAATTCGTGATAAAGATCTCGGACGCATCATTACGTCTGCGAAGAAGCGAAAGCAATTCGAGCATATCGCGGCGCCATTTTCGCGGGCTTGATAGCTTCAGCACGTCATTGCCGCCAAGTCCGAGAAGTACAAAATCGAATTTTCTATCAGGAACAAGCGGCAGCAGATCTTCGACCGTCCGCCGGGCCGTAACGCCGTTCTTGCCGACGACGTCCCATTCGACGGGTTTGCCGATCGCCTCGCTAAGGTAATATGCGAATCGCCCGGCAAGCGCGTGTTCGTGGTCGCGTGCGCCAAGCCCCGCAACTGTCGATTCGCCGAGTACAAGCAAATGCGCCGCGTCGATAACGGAACCGGCGTCCGTCCTGCCGCTCGTCGCGCCGCCCGCTCCGGGAAGTACGCCGATCTTCCAGCGAGTTATTTGCCCTTGGACGTAGAGAAGCGGTGAAAAGGGCAGCAGCGTGCAGGCGCCGAGCACAAAATGCCTCTGAAGTTGTAGTAAGGTTCGGCTGTCAGTCTCCATAGGGGCGATATGTTAAACTTCAAATACTAGCGTTTGTTTGTCAAACACGCCGCTTTTTTAGGCGGCATAATTTTTTGTTCTATGAGTGACGATACGGCGTCGATGCCATTGGAAGAGCTATTTGAACGGGCGCGGAAGGTTCTTCTCGAATTACCTTTTGCGAGACTGATGGGAATGAAGCTCGTCGATATGAATCTCGACGAGGCGACGATAGAGCTTGGGATGCGGGACGACCTACGCCAGCCGAGCGGCATACTGCACGGCGGAGTAACGGCAACTTTGATCGACACGGCGATGGCGTTCGCCGTCCGCACCCGTATAGATCCCGACGCTGCGACGGCAACGATCGATCTTACTGTGCATTATCTGCGGCCTCACCTCGAAGGCCCGCTCCGTTGTACGGCAAAGGTCGTGCGTGCCGGCCGCAGGATCTTCAGCGTCTCTGCCGACGTTACCGCCGAGACTAACGGGAAACTTATCGCAACGGGATTATCGACCTATACGATTGTATAGAGAAACACGGATGACACCGCTTCAAAAATTTTGGCGCTACGTAAGGCCATACCGCGGAACGATCCTTTTTGGGGTCGGCTGCATTCTCGTGTCGATGTCATTCGGCCTTCTGATCCCGTATCTCGTCGGGCAGGCCGTCGATGAACTTACCGCAGGTATTACTTGGCAGAAGATCGCGTCCTATCCGCTCGTCATTCTCGGGATCAACGGCGCAAGCGGCATCTTTCTCTTCCTGCAGAGAAGGCTGCTGATCAATACATCGCGCCATATCGAATTCGATATGCGGCAGGATTTTTACGCCGCGCTGGTCGATCAGCCGCTCGATTATTTTCAAGAACATCGCGTAGGCGACCTGATGGCCCGCGCCACGAACGACCTCGGAGCGATACGGCAGATCCTCGGTCCGATGATCCTATACACTTTCCAGGCAATATTCGCGCTGGCGATCTCGCTGCCGATAATGCTGCACATCTCCGTAAAGCTCACGCTAATAATGCTGATCCCGCTGCCGCTCGTTTCGATAACGGTCAAGTATCTCGGCGGGCAGATACATAAGCGTTTTGAGATGATACAGGGCTTTTTTGCAGATATTTCGGCTCGGGCGCAAGAGAATCTGACCGGCGTGCGTGTCGTCCGTGCGTATGCCCAGGAAAAGTCCGAGATCGAGCGTTTCCAGGTGCTCAATTTCGAATATGCCGAGCAGAATCTGCGGCTCGTGAAATTCGCCGCCGGAATGCGGCCGCTCCTTTCGTTCTTTATCGGATTGGGTTTTGTGATCATCGTCGCGGTCGGTGTGCCGATGGCCGCCCGCGGAGAGATCACTGCGGGCGATTTTACGGCGTTCATCCTCTATCTGCAGCGGATGATCTGGTATCTCATCGCTCTTGGTTACGTCGTGAATCTTTGGCAGCGCGGCACGGCATCCTTGAAGCGCTTCAATACCGTCCTCGAAGCCGAACCGGCCATTAAGGACGCTCCGACCGCCAAAGAACAGCCTGCGATCGAAGGCGGTATCGAATTCCGCGACCTTACGTTCGCATACAACGGAAAGCCGGTTCTCGAGAACATTAACCTCACGATCCCGAAGGGCGAGACATATGCCTTCGTCGGCAAGACGGGCAGCGGAAAATCAACGCTCGTTAGCCTGGTTCCGCGTCTTCTCGACGCTCCGGATGGCACCGTTCTTATTGACAACCGATCGGTTCGCGAATACCCGCTCAAACAGCTTCGGGAGGCGATAGGATTCGTGCCGCAGGAAACTTTTCTTTTCTCGGACACGCTCGCCGAGAACATCGCATTCGGCGTGAAAGAGACAAAGCGCACGGGCGACGCGAACTTGAACGGCTCGATGACGGTCGAACACGCCGCCGACATTGCGGCACTGACCGAAGATATCGCAGAGTTTCCGAACGGATACGAACAGCTTGTGGGCGAACGCGGCATTACGCTTTCGGGTGGCCAGAAGCAGCGGACGGCGATAGCGCGGGCCGTTATGCGCGAGCCGCGCATACTCATCCTTGACGATTCGCTCTCGGCGGTCGATACGCAGACCGAGGACAAGATACTCAACAACCTGCGAGACGTCCGCGAAGGCCGAACGACGCTTGTCGTCTCGCATCGTGTCTCGACGATAAAGGACGCCGATCTGATCTGTGTCCTAGAGCACGGCCGCATCATCGAACGCGGCACACACGAAGAACTTCTCGCTCTTGACGGCGAATACGCCGATCTATACGAGCGTCAGCGCCTTGAGGAGGAACTGGACGCGACCAGCTAGAAAAGAAATATGGCAGAGAAAAAGAACGTTGATGAGATCATTCGGGTGATGTTCGTTGTCTGGGGAGGCATCCTTTTTTCACAGTTCATATTGGCGGTCTTCGCATACACGACAAAACCGCAGCTTCTCTATGTTGACCTTTCGAAGCCCGCGCTCGGCGCCGAACCCATTCCAATCATCGTTATGGGGCTGATCGCGGTGTCGATACTGATCGCGTCATTTTTCGTACGGAATTCGCTTATCGCTGCGGCGATATCGAGCCGCGATACGCAAAAATTACAGTCTGCGTATATCGTCGGGATGGCGATGTCGGAATCGATCTCGCTCATCGGCGTCGTCGCGGCGATCGTCTTTGAGTATCAATACTTCGTGGTATTCTTCCTGATCGCGATCGTCGCGATCGTCCTGCACCGGCCAAAAATGACGAGCATCCTTGCCGCTACTTTCGAGGATAAGATCTAGGGAGAGCAGCGAGCGGTGAGCAGAGAGTTTGAAAGAAAAAACTGCCCGGAAGCATAACCTTCCGGGCAGTTTCACGTTTAAGTTGTGATTGACGATCTCTATTTGAGGATCGAGATCTGGACGTTCCGTCTCCCGAATCTGCGAGCTTCCGAGCAGCTTGCTACCCAAATATCGATCTCCTTTCCCTTAATGCCGCCGCCCGTATCGGAAACAAGATATGTTCCGCTCCAAGGGCCGGCCTCAATGACCACGGTCGAACCAAGGGGCAGGACTCGCGGGTCGGCGGCTATAAGACCACGGCGAACGCTGTGTCCCATTGCTGTACGTCCCGAAAGACAATAGGCTGTTGCGGAGAACGATCCGCGGCTGGTTGCCACGGCCCTGACCGAGGCGGTCTTCTTTACAAGCTTCTTGCCCTTGTCGCCGTCGGCTGCCGCAACTTCCGTTTCGGTTGTTTCAGTAACCTGATCGTTAACGTCTGCTGCGGTCTCTGTTGAGCCCGCGGCTTCCTTTGTCCTTACCTTCTTGGCTTTATTATTTTTTGTATTACTAGCTTTTAAATTATTCTGTATTTCCGGTTGCGAATCTTTCGCTGCGGATGACGGCGTCTCAGTGCGTGTCTGTGCGTAGATAAAAGCTACGAACAAACTCGTTACCAAGAGAAGCGCGCCTCCTCGAACGAGATTTCTCATTATTCAAACTCCAAAATCAAACTTCGCACCTGAACAACACCTATCAGCAGCCTTGTTCGGAAATACATCTACCTCAAAACTTACGAGGGGAATGCAGACGCTACAGTGTCGAAGTCGGTTTCGGCGGCCAATTCCGCCTGTTTCGCAGCCGATCGCGGCGCGCGAACATTTCAAAAGGCTAGCATCATCAAAATAAGGGTTGCAAGGCACGAAAAGGGTCAAAAACGGCGATTTCTGTTCAATTCTTGCGAACAAAAGCACTTAGCAGGTCGAAATAAATGTATAATTCTGGACTTTTGAGGGTGTTTTCGAGTATATTCTGCATCAAAACCGGCAATCTCGCCGCCGTCGCTTGCGCCCCGGTTATCAACAAATTATGCAGGACAAACGCCACGGTTCTCGATACATTATCTCTTTCCCGATCCGCGTGAAATGGCGTGATGACGCCGGAAAGGAAGTCGTTCAAGACGGCCTGACCGAGAACGTCGGGCCTGAGGGCACGCTCGTTTACTTGCCGCGTTCGCTACCGAGCGTCGGGAGCAAAGTGCAGCTCACCGTAACTGAGAATCCGGAAGATGAAGTGTCCGTAACGGCGTCTGTCATTCGCCTCGAACGAAATGCCGCCCATCCGCAGGCCGCTCTACAGCTCGAGGCCGGCGTTCGGCTTTGGAAGAAAAAGGTCTGGGAAGCGGCAGGTGCTGTCATCGCCGCGGAGACGCCGGACGAGACCGATGATTGGTAAACTCCTCTAAGTTAAGACTCTGAGACAATTATGAAGATCCTTGTGCTTGGCGCCGGCCGAATGGGGCATGGTGCCGTTTTTGATCTCGTGCGGAATTCGCCCGCAGTTGACGGCGTGACCGTCGCCGACGCTGACCTTGCAAAGGCTCAAGCCGTCGCGGCACATTTCCCGGCGAACGAAGTTACTGCCGTCGCGTTCGACGCCGCAGACGAAACGGCCGCCGCTGAACTAATGCGCGGCCACGACGCCGTGATCTCCTGCGTGAACTATTGGTACAACGTTTCGCTCTCGCGTGCGGCGATCGCCGCCGGTGCGAATTTTTGCGATCTCGGCGGCAACAACACAATCGTCGATCAGCAGCTTGCCCTCGACTCTGAGGCACGCAATGCGGGCGTCAACATCATCCCGGACTGCGGACTTGCGCCCGGAATGGTCTCGATTCTTGCCGAGCTTGCGGTATCGCGGCTCGATTCGGCGGAGAGCGTTCGCATACGCGTCGGTGGGCTCCCGCAGAAACCCGAACCGCCGCTCGACTATCAACTCGTGTTCAGTGTCGAAGGCCTCATCAACGAATATCTCGAACCGGCACGCGTCATCCGGGACGGAAAAATAGTCGAGGTCGGATCGATGACCGAGCTCGAGGAGCTCGCGTTCGAAGGCTTTCCGCCGCTAGAAGCATTTCAAACCTCCGGCGGGACATCGACCTTGCCGGACACCTTTCTCGGCAAACTTCGCGAGCTCGACTACAAGACGATACGTTACGCCGGGCATTGTGAAAAATTCAAAACAATGATCGACCTTGGCCTTTGTTCGAGCGCCGCGGTCGCGGTCGGCGACGCGAACGTCGTCCCTCGAAAAGTATTCGGGAAACTGCTCGAAATGAATCTGCCCGCCGATGGCCCGGACTATGTTCTCGTTCGCGTCGAAGCTGCCGGCGAGAAAGACGGCAAGAGGCGCACCGTCCGATTCGAGATCGTGGATAGTCTCGACGCCGAGAACAATATCTCTGCAATGATGCGCACGACCGCATTCCCGGCATCAATAATCGCCCAAATGATGGCCGACGGTCGCGTTCGATCGCGCGGCTCCGTCCCGCAAGAAAAGGCCATCGACCCCGAAGTCTTCCTTGCCGAACTACGCCGCCGCGGCATCAACGTCCGCGAGTCAGGGGATTAGCGTAGCTGTGAAGTAGTTTTTTGCTCGGCGGTCATCAGTGCCCGAATGGGCTTGCCGTCATCGGTTCGTTGGCTTTCTTTTTCTTTTTCTTCTCTTCTCTTCTCTTCTCTTCTCCGCGTCTTTGCGGCTCTGCGGGAATCTTTCTTGATGCAAAGATCACAAGGAGTCAAACCATTTCCCGCAGAGCCGCAGAGCCGCAGAGAAAAGCCTCTGACGCCCTAACTTCGTTCTTCTCGACCGCAGTTATGACACACTCCCTACCGGTCGTGTTTTCGCCGAGCTGCCGCTGCGGGGGCCCAGCGTCAACAACAATCCCGCATAGATGCATTGACGCACCTCCGCGAACTCTACGAACTCTGAGCGTGCTTTGCACGCGGCGAGAGTTTACTACACATGGAGCCGAGCGGAATGTGTAGATAGGTGGCGAATCATTCCAACGGAAGCGTGCCTTGCACGCGACAGAGGCGTTTGTCGGCGGCTGAGCCGCCTCCGAGGTTGGATCGAGGCACCTGATCCACGGCTTAAAAGCCGTGGCAATTCACAAAGCCTGTGTCCTCTGTGGTGCGATCTACGCTTTTTCTGCCTGGCATGTCTTTCTCCGCTGATGTGTCTCAAGTGTGCGGAGTACGCGGCTCCTCCTTAAGCGTGCTTTGCACGCGGCAAGAATATAGCTACACATGGAGCGGAGCGGAATGTGTAGAACAGCGAGCTAAATTCCAACGG
>DAORTR010000044.1:0-17035 GCA_035432765.1 Pyrinomonadaceae bacterium | reverse complement strand
CTGGTCAAAAAGGACGATTCGTAAATGTCAGGACATTCCAAGTGGCACACAATTAAGCACAAGAAGGGCGCTCTTGATGCAAAACGCGGCAAGATCTTCACGAAATTGATCAAAGAGATCACGGTCGCCGCCCGCACAGGCGGTACCGGCGACATCGAATCCAATGCTCGACTTCGCAAGGTCGTAACCGACGCCAAAGGCCAGAATATGCCTAACGATACGATCGACCGCGCCATTAAACGCGGCACCGGCGAGCTTGACGGCGTCTCGTACGACGAAGTTATGTACGAAGGCTACGGCCCGAACGGCGTTGCCGTGATGGTCGAGGGTCTGACAGATAACCGCAACCGCACGGTCGCCGAAATTCGTCACATTTTTTCGAAGAACGGCGGTAATATGGGCGAATCAGGCTCGGTTGCGTGGATGTTCGACAAGAAGGGTTATATCGTCGTCGATAAGGCTGCCAAAAGCGAGGACGAGCTTTTCGAGATCGCTATCGAGGCCGGCGCAGACGATATGCAAGACGAAGGTGACGTCTTTGAGATATACACCGCGACCGAAGCCTTTGACGGCGTTCTCGAAGCGATCAAGGCTGCGGGCATCGAACCCCAAGCCGCCGAGATCTCGCAGATCCCGCAAAACTACATCAAACTCGAAGGCGGCGACGCCAAGACAATGCTAAAACTCTACGAAGCCCTCGACGACAACGACGACGTCCAAAAAGTCTATGCAAATTTTGATATAGACGAAAGCGAAATAGAGTAGCTGTCATTGCATCAACTGCCCGAATACGATGCGATGGCCATCGGGAGTAATGACGCAGAATTCGCGAATACCCTAGATTTATTGGTGTACAACGAATTTATTTCGGAGCATTGCTGTCCTGACATTTCCATACCACGAAATTTAAGGCTTCGGAATTTCTAGGTCTTGACAGATTTTCTTCGCCAAAAACTCGTTAATCTCACGATGCCGTGGGATGGCGGTTGATCGTTGTCTTTCGCGATTCACAAAGACCGTATGATTCCCGCCTTCGCGAAGCTGTTCACAACCGTGCCTTTTCAAATGGCGGATCAGATCACGAAGTTTCATGCGGCACTCAGAAGCAGTGGTTCGCGAATTACGTCCAAGCCCGAAAGCGCCTCTTCGGCCAGCTGCCGGTTTGCTTCAAGTACAAGCTCGACAGCTTCTTTCAAATTCTCGCGAACTTCTGCGAGTGTCTCACCTTGCGTATTCGCGCCCGGCAGTTCTTCGACGTAGCCGATGTAGCCCTCCGGAACTTTTCTGAACACGGCCGTAAACGTAATATTCATATGCCCATCATACTACAAATGTTAGCTTCACAATTCGCACTTCATTTTAGTTGCCCGAATACGATGCGATGGCCATCGGGTGTAATGACGCAGAATTCGCGTATCCCCCAAGGCTTATCGGCGATCGACGAAAGGATCTTGGCACCGCGTGATCTGAATTCTTCGTAAACCTCATCGACATTTTCGACCAAGGCGTGAGCGAACCAAGAGTGATTGCCCGACTCTTCGGCGGTCATCTCGGCGCGGCATTCGCCAAGCATCACCTTAAAATCGCCGAACGACAAAAACTCCCAACCCGGAACGGTAAAATCGAGCTCAAATCCAAGCTTCTCCTTGAAGTATGCCGCCTCGATCGCGAGGTCTTTGACCGCGAGAACATGTCGCGTATGAACGATCTTTCGCTGCATATCATCCAGGTATTAGAATGCCTTTACGTCTCCGTATCGCAGTCTGGCTTTGGCCCTCGCCTTTGCGGCTTCGGTTTCGCGGTCGCGAGGTATGGCGGTCGTGACGAGCGAATTGAGCATTTCCTGAGCGGCGGCGGCGACGCGTTCGACTGCGAGATCGAACGCTTCTTCATTCGCCTTCGAAGGCTTGTTCATCCCCGAAAGCTTCCTGACGAATTGCAACGCCGAGGCATTCACTTCGACGGTCGTCGCCGGCGGATCAAAATTATAGAGCGTCTTGATATTCCTGCACATTGTTTTTACTCACCGTATTTATTCTTCTCACGGATCTTCAAAAAGTCTGCATAGTCAAACTCGCTTTGTAAGTGGCTATAAATGAAGTAGGCTGACTGTTCGCCCACCGCGTCGATCAAGTTCTCGTGTATTTTTTTGCGGTCAACTAGTTTCTCTTGCTGCAAAAGCCACAGCAGATCTAGTTTGTCTTTTGCCCTTGCGGAAAGATGTTTCATCACAACAAGCCATTCGGGAGCGATGATCTTCAGACCACGGTCGGTCTCAGCCGCTTGCTCCAACGCGACTTGGTAAATTCCGGCAAGTTCATCGTTGCGAACAATTACATCGACACTTACTTCACGCCCGTCAACCGATACGGAATAATTCTTGCCTCCGAAACTGAGTTCCTTATTGCTATCAAGCGGCAACACATTCGCCGCGACCAAATCGACATCGGTCGTTGCCCGAGTAAATCCGTAAACGTGCATTGCAATGCCGCCGGCAAGGGCGATTTCAATGTCGTTGTCGTCCGCGACCTGTTTCATCTGTCCGGCTGCGTGGACTCCGACTGCCGTTGAAATCGAGTCTTCAAGCGAGGAACTATCGATCCTGATCTTTTCGGTCATAGCGCTTACCTGCGACAAAATTTGTACTCGAGTTCGCCCATTTTTCATGGTGGAACGATCCGTTCAGGCTACCCATAGAGAATAATTATTCCTGCCTAGGATACCATTCCTTGCGGATCATTCCATCGACGATCTCGTAAATGACCGTGCCGTAAAATTCGATCGGTTTACCGTCGGCCGTGCCGCTGATCTTTTCCTTGTCGATCACGTATTTACCGTCAACGATACGGCTTACGATCTCGACCTTGAGCTTTACGTTCGGCTCTAAGACGCGCGCGAACTTCTTGCGGATCGCATCGTGGCCTTTGAGAATGACCTCGCCGGTCGGAAGCGCGTACGCCGTAGAATCCGACGCGTACGCTTTTAGAATGCCGTCCATATCGCGTGCGTTGTAGGCATCGATGAGACTTTGCGCTACTTGTTCAGGTGTTTTGTGGACAGTCTGGACGTTCTGCGCCGAAGCCGCAATGCCCGTGCAGAGCAAAAATGCGGCGATCGCCGCAGTCACGAATATTCGTCTCATTCTAAAAGAGCTCCTTATAAACTTTCCGATCCTATCCAATCCCTTGCGGTACGCGCCATCTCGTCAAAAACATCTTCGGTCGAAGTACGCGTTCTTTTCAACACCTTATAGCTGTGATCTGCCGTGTCCAAAAGATGAAGAGTGGCTCGCCTTCCGAGCCGTTCGATCACAGGATGAAATAATGCGAGGTCATTGAGCGCGTCGCGTGTCCCCGAAAGAAAGAGCATCGGGTTCCTGATCGCGCTTAAATGCGCGGCCCTTGAGTCGCTCGGACGATTCGGCGCGTGAAGCGGAAATGAAAACAGAATAAGTCCTTTGACGCCATCGAGCGGTACTTCGCTTTGGGCCGTCGTCGTCATTCGCCCGCCGAATGAATGCCCGCCGGCGAGCAACGTTAAGTCAGGCGCGAGCCTTTCGGCTTCGGCGACCGCAGCACGTACGGTTGCCACCGCGACCTTCGGCGAATCGACGCCGCCGCGGCCGTTCTCTTTGAATGGAAAATTGTAACGGAACGTTGCGATCTTCTGCTTTGCAAGAGCATCGGCGATATTCTGCATCGACGCCGAACGCATATCCGCACCGGCGCCGTGCCCAAGCACAACCAAATGCGTCGCGCCTTCCGGCCGTATCAAGATCGCCGACACCTCGCCTTTTTCGGGCGTCGCGAGAAATTTAATCTCGTCAACCGGTCCTTTCACGTCACCGAACTAAATACTAAGAGTTATGCGGCGGCGCTTGCCTCTTTGAGCGTCGCAACGAGAGTGATCTCAGCGGCTGCAAGCACTTTTGAGACCGGGCAGTTAACTTTCGCGGCGTCGGCGATCGTTTGAAACTCTTCGTCCGAGATGCCGGGAATCTCCGCTACCGTTACCAGCTCGATCTTCGGGATCGCAAAGCCTTCGCCTTGCTTTTCGATATAAACGCTCGCTTTCGTCTCGATGCTCTTCGGCGTAAAGCCGGATTTGCCGAGGATCAGCGAGAATGCCATTGAAAAGCACCCTGCGTGTGCCGCCGCTATCAATTCTTCGGGGTTCGTCGCCTTTGTATCGTCGCCAAAACGCGAGTTGAACGAATACGGCCCTTCGAACGCGCCGCTGCCAAGCTTAACGCTGCCGCTGCCCTCTGTAACACTGCCATTCCACTTTGCTTCTGATGTTCGCTTGATAGACATATCAACAACTCCTTATGTCTCTAGGATACTCCTTCCGAAGACGGTTGGTAAGAGGACAGCTGTGAGGGCTGTTCCGTTCATCCCTCATTACTTAAAGTCTTTCTCATCTACACGGCTTCTGCGTGTATTTTCAGCCCGAGCGCGGAGATGACCTTGAGGATAGTATCGAAGTTCGGCGTGCGTTCGCCCGAAAGAGCCTTGTAGAGGCTTTCGCGAGACAGACCCGCATCGCGCGCAACTTGTGACATGCCTTTGGCGCGTGCGATATTGCCGAGGGCTCTTGCGATAAAGGCAGCGTCGCCTTCAGCGATCTCCAGACACGCCTCGAGATAAGCGGCCATTCCTGTGTTCTGAGATGTTCGGCTACCTCGTTTTTGGTCGTAACCGGTTTGGTCATTCTACGATTTCTGCGGCACCAGCTTGACTTGTAATTTGCATCCGACGGCTTCCGCGTAACGCCTCAAGGTCTTGAGGGAAGGGGCGTGTTTGCTCGCTGATTCGAGCCTCGAAACTGCGCTTTTAGTCGTTCCCATTCGTTCAGCAACAACGTCTTGCGTCAATTTTGCACGATTTCTCGCCCTTAGCATCTGAGCGATGAGCTGGTATTCAAGCTCGTTAGCTTCGTATGCTTCTCTAAAGCCCTCTCTCTTATATGCTTCCACCAGAAATGCCTTATGATTGTGTTTAACAGGCTTGTATTCTCTTTTATCCATTTCGCACCGTCTTTGCCCGATTCCGGGCGATTCTCAAATCTTTGGCTGGTGTCTTTTCCGTCTTCTTAATGAAACCGTGAAGAATCACCACTCGACGTCCGACCACAAAGCAATACAATGCTCTTGCGATTCCACTCTTTGCTCTGGGTCGCAACTCGAATAATCCATCACCCATGGCCCTTGAGTGCGGCAACCGGAGCATAGGCCCGAATTCTTCCAAAAGCTCTACTAGCCGCAAATAGTCGCTGTAGATGTCGGTCGGCCAAGCCTTGATGTCGTCTAAGAGTTGGCTGTCGAAGTACTCGACCTCAAAGCTCATACCAGACGTATGTTAGCAAATATGCGAACTCATCTCAAGAGAAATTCTTCTTCAAGCCCTGCCACACTTCAGAATATTCGTGCTGCAATTCGGCGCAGTCCATGGCGAATTTTGTCGGGCGGATGATGTAGCGTGATTCGAACATAAAGGCGAGCGTGCCGGAAAGTTTTTGCGGTTCCAAACGCGCGTTCGAGGCTTTTTCAAACGCGTCGAGGTCGGGGCCGTGAGCGGACATTTGGTTGTGGAGCGAGCCGCCGCCGGGCACGAAGCCTTCTTCCTTGGCGTCGTACTGGCCGTAAACCAGGCCCATATATTCGCTCATCGTGTTGCGGTGATACCACGGCGGGCGGAATGTATCTTCGGCGACAAGCCAGCGGTCAGGGAAGATCGCAAAGTCGCAATTTGCAACGCCTGCTTCACCCGACGGCGAGGTGAGCACGGTGAAGATGCACGGGTCGGGATGATCGAACGAGATGCTCCCGATGGTATTGAACCTTCGAAGGTCGTAGCGATACGGCACGTTATTACCGTGCCAGGCGACGACATCGAGCGGCGAGTGGCCACTGGTACAAGTCCAAAGGTTTCCGCCGAATTTTGCAACGATCTCGCATTCCGTTTCCTTGTCTTCAAACCAGGCGACGGGCGTTTCGAAATCCCGCGCGTTTGCCAAACCATTAGCTCCGATCGGCCCGAGTTCCGGAAGGAGAAAGTGCGCGCCATAATTTTCACAGATATAGCCGCGTGCGGCCTTGTCGTCCGGGTGTGGCTCGACCTTGAATCTCAGCCCTCGCGGGATCACCGCTATCGAACCGGCTCCAACCTGCATCGCACCGAGCTCTGTTAAGATACCGAGCCGTCCCATTTCCGGCACGATCAGCATCTCGCCATCGGCGTTATAAAAATAGCGATCGCCCATGCCCTTGTTGAAGGCATAGATGTGGACGGCAATGCCGGCTTGGCCAAAAAGATCGCCGTTGCCGGCGATGGTGGTGATGCCGTCAACAAAGTCTGTGGATTCGGTCGGGATCGGCAGCGGATCCCAACGAAGCTGATTCGGCGTTGTCATCACCTCATCAAAAGGTGATGAGCGGAAATGGGACGCCTTCTGCGCACCATGAACTTCTGCGTACGGGACGAACGGCTTATGAAGAACGCTCGGGCGAATGCGGTATTTCCATGTACGCCGATTTTGCGCACGCGGCATGGTGAACGCCGTACCCGAAAACTGCTCGGCATAAAGCCCAAGCGGCGCTCTTTGAGGCGAATTACGGCCGACGGGCAACGCACCCTCAACAGCCTCGCTCGCAAACTCGTTGCCAAAACCTGTTTGATATTTGAGATCCATAAGAAAATAGCCACAAACAAACACGAAACAACACGAAAGAAGAAACGAAGACGGTCACATGACCAGCCGTTCGTGCTCAAGCGAATCCTTCCCAAAATTGAGAAGAATGGCAAGCTTCATCCCGGTCGTTTAAGGTAATTCAAAATTTGCGCCTTATGAACCGGAACAATCTTATCAACCGCTTTCAATTCAAGAATAATCGACCCTTCGACCAATATATCAACTATGTAATCACCGATGATCTGTCCGTGAAAGCTAACCTTGATCGGAACTTGCTGCTCGGCACGAATGCCGTTCTCTCGGAGCAGAACCATTAGCGCATTTTCATAGACTTTTTCGAGAAAGCCAAATCTAGCTCCTTCCTGACTTGGATCGCCAAGCCCACGATCCGATAGGAAAGATCTCTGTAAACAATTCTGTCTTCCATTTCTTGTTCGTGGAATTTCGTGTTTGTTCGTGGCTGATCTCCTATAAGTTCCCTCGCCGTCGCTACTCTTCTTCTATCGAGACGAACAGCGCTTTGAAGTTGCCGTTGCCAAAGCCTTTGCAGCCTTTGCGTTGGAGACTTTCGTAGAAAACGGCCTTGCGATCTTCGACGGATTTGCTGGCATGATTTTTCATCATCGTGATCGAATCTCTAGTTCTGAGGTTGAGTTCGTCGATCGGCGACTTTTATTAGCATCCGCAAAGCCTCGTTCACCGCTCCCGCGTCAGGAAATGCCTCGTGTACATCCGCTTCCAGCCTAATCAAGTTTGTTCCTGCTTGATATCGCTCCGTGTATTTCCCACGTGTCTTTCCCTTTAGTTTCGAAAGATCATACTCCGGCCGCATTTCATCCTTTGATAATTTATTCTTGTTCATAACTTTCACGCTCCGTTCGTGTTGGTTCTCTGGCACTAATGATCCTAACGGCTTCACCATCGTCGCTGTGAGAAACCATTAGAAGCCTCCCTGTTTCAGAATGACCGATAATAAGAAACCGGAATTCCTCGAAAGAATCGTCGGGATCATCAAATGTGTCCGACAACGGATCGGCGAAAACTGTTGCAGCTTCTTCAAACGAGACCTTGTGTTTCGTCAAGTTCTTAGCAGCTTTCGTTTTGTTCCAATCAAATAGCACGATAGAAATATAACCGCAAAAGAACTGTTCTCCTAGAGATTTCCTCGCCGGCGTTGCTCTTCTTCTATCGAGACGAACAGCGCTTTGAAGTTACCTTTGCCAAAGCCCTTGCAGCCTTTTCTCTGGAGTATTTCAAAGAAGACGGTCGGGCGGTCTTCGACAGGTTTCGTAAATATCTGAAGAAGATAGCCTTCGTCGTCGCGGTCCACCAGGATGCCGAGACGCTTTAAGTCTTCGATATCTTCGTCGATCTCGCCGACGCGTTCGGGAATTTCATCATAGTACGTATCCGGAACGCGCAGGAATTCGATGCCGTTATCTTGGAGCTTTCCGACGGTGTGCAAAATATCGCGGCAAAGAAGAGCGATGTGCTGAGCACCGGCAGAGCGATAGAAATCGATGTATTCCTGGATCTGCGACTTGCCGCCTTTGCCGGCGGCGGGTTCGTTGATCGGGAATTTGATATTGTGCTGGCCATCGCTCATCACGATCGACATCAGCGCGGAGTATTCGGTCGAGATGTCCTTATCGTCGAAAGTAATATAGCGGTGAAAGCCCATCACGTCGCGATAAAAATCGCACCACTCATTCATCTTGCCCAACTCGACGTTGCCGACGATATGATCGACGAGCATAATGCCGGTCGATTCGCCCTCGACTTTTTGTTCGACAAATCCGGGGAGGAACGGGCCGGAGTAATTGTACTTATCGTGTCCATTGCCGTTTGCACCCTTACTACCGTGCGGGTTTCCGCCGTAGGAGATCAGCGAGTGGATCGTGTCGCCATAGGTGCCGATCGCCGCGTGCCGGACCGAACCGTTCTCGTCCGTTAGATCGTGCGGTTCGACGACCGCGCGAGCGCCGCGTTTTACGGCCTCGTTGAAAGCTTGATCGGCATCCTCGACATAGAACGCGATGTCCTTTACGCCGTCGCCGTGCTGCTTGATGTGTTCCGCCGCCGGATGCTCCGGATGGAGCGGCGTCGTTAGAACGAAGTTTATATTCGTTTGCCGCATCAGGTAGCTCGTCGCGTCGCGGTTGCCGGTCTCAAGCCCCGAATATGCCGCACGCGAAAACCCGAACGCCTTCCGGTAATAAAACTCGGCCTGCTTCGCATTGCCGACGTAAAACTCAACGTGATGTATCTTCTTTAACCCAAGCGGATTCTTCACCGCAGCGTTCGTTTCTGTGTTTGTTTCTGTGATCATTGTTATCGTATGTTCTTTGCGAATTCGTGAAGGTCGATCTCGGCATCATTTAGAGCTCCCTTCAGAGTAAATCTGTCCACCTCAGAATGAAGTGGAAAAACGATCATCCGTCCGTCTGCATGTCGCATTTTAACGTGACTGCCGCGGCGATGAACTTCGACAAAACCAAGACGTTCAAGCGTACGCACAACTTGTTTGCCCGAGAGAAGCGGCAATTTCATATTGCCAACTCAACAACTTCGCGACCGTTTGCCGGCAGGGTTGGATACTCATCTGGTTCCAAATATAGCTCGATCGCCTCGCGAATGTTTGCTATCGCTTCTTCTTTCGACTGCCCCTGCGACCAGCACCCTTTCAACGACGGAACTCGCGCCACAAAATATCCGTCCTCGCCATGTTCAATGATTACTTTTAAATTCATAGTATTTCGAATGCTGTCTCTTAAGACCTTAGAGCCTGCTCTCACTTTTGCATCTCAATGAACGCCTCTCTCAGCATAGTAGCTGCCGGCCAATACGTTCTTGAAATCGGCGAGGAATTTTTCCTTACCCGGTTTTGCTTTAGGCCAGACCATATCGAAATAGGTCCAAGCGAGGTCTTCGTGGCCGGTGAAGATCAGGTCGATCATCTCGCTCCAGAACGCATCGTCGAATTCGCCGAACTCGCCGGTGTACGGCGCGTTCGAGATGTTCTTCCGCGCGGCCGCGGCCTTTCGTCGAAGGACGGGCATACTCGGTGCCGGTTTCTTCATCAGATCGAAATTCGGACTCGCAATACCGTTGCGAAATTCTAGGATCACTTCGGGCATCGGCGAACCCGCGAACGAAATATTCCAGTACGCCCAAGCATTGTCGGCCGTCGCAAAACGTAGTCCGCCCGCGGGAGCCTTTCCGATCGGTGCCATCCCGGCATTTCCCGTATCGACGTCTCGGATCGCGACCGGGCCCGTCTTTGGAAGTTCGATGAAGTAATACGTTGTGCAGCAATGTGCTCCGCCCGAATAGTATTCGAGCATCACGTCCGGATTTCCGTCGCCCGTTTTATCGGGCGTGTTATTAATGAGAGCCGCAGTTTTTCTTTCCGCCGTGGGCGCGTTCTTCTCGATGGCGCCCGCGAACGAATATCCCATTACGGGCGAACCAACATCGCTTGCAAGGATGTTCTTTAGAACGCCGCCTTTTTTAACGGTAACGAATGACGCGCCCGGTTCCGTGTCCGTATATGGGACGTTAATGATCGTGATCTCGTAGCCCGCAGTTTTACGCGAAGCCTTTACCTCTCCGCGTTTCGGGAGCGTAAAATCGTTCCCATATGTCATAGAAGCAGTCAGCGGCTTCTTGGTTTCAGCCTTCGGGTCGATATAGAACCGTATCGAGTAAACACCGGCTTTTTGAGCGACAAAGTAGGCCGCGTTCGCCCAGCTAGAATCACCTTTTTGCTGTACCTTTCCTTCACTATCGGTTATCTCGTAAAGGAAACTGCTGTCATCATTCGATGTCCACGCGAACTGAGCAAATCCGTCTTGCGCGAGATCGACCGAGAATTTCGCGTCCTTGTCGGGCGCGACCGTGAATGTAACTTTCGTCCCCGGAGAAAGCAGCGGATCGGCTTCCTGTCCAAACATCGAAGACGCAAAGACCGCGCCCAAGATCCCGACAAATACCAATATCAAAAACTTTTTCATCATCTCTTTCCTATAACTTCACTGCCAATTCCAGTTTGCCGTCAAGGTCCCGTTCAACTATTTCCCGATACTCTCGATGTATCGTCGCGTTACGCCTTTCAGTTCTGCGTACGACGGAATGACATATAGTATCGGCTGCATATCGCTGTAATTGTACGGAGTGTTGATCACCGCTTCGAGATCGAAAGGTCGGCGTTCGACGTTGTCAGAGAAGGCGTTCTCGAGCTCGCCGAATGACGAGAGCAGTCCCGCGCCGTAAGCTTTAACGCCGCCCTCGTGTTCGACCATACCGAATTCGACCGTGAACCAATAAAGCCGTCCGAGTTCCTCGATCTGCCGGTCGGTCGCGCGCCGCGCGCCTTCGCCGATCGATTGCGAAAAGTCCGCAAAGTTCCGATTCGTGAACATCGGGATGTGGCCGATCGATTCGTGTACCACATCAGGCTCGGGGGTGTAATCCGGTCTCGAATGATGGCGAATATACTGCGTCGAAAGCATCACACGGTAGCCGAGCCAAGAGAGGAAGCCGCGCGTTTCCACAAGGCCCTCGATCGGAGCAAGACGAAAGCCCGTCAAACCCTTCAAACGCCGGTTCATCTCGGTCAACTGCGGGATCCGGTCGTTCGTGATGCCGAGATCGCGTTTGGCTTTTAGATAGAATGGCGATGCGTGCTTCTCGTGCAATTCGGCAAGGCGCGCGGCGACGTGCCGCCAGATCTCTTGTTCCTGTTCGGAATAATCAACGTCCGTAACCTCGCCGGTCTCGCGAAAGTGTTTTGCGAGCGAAGCGATATAATCACGACGTTTCCGGTACTCAGGGTCGTTCGCTCCCGGATGGTCGAGATGAAGCTCATTGATATTCTCGAATTTTAGATCGCGAAATTCGGGGAGGTCTTTTTCGGCGTTGTTTGCGTATGATTCGGCTAGCGTTGGCATTGCGGCTGTTTCGGTCAGGGCCATGATGTTTAGATTCCTCCCCGTGGGTTTGTGCCGCCTAAAGACTCTAAGCGGCGTAGTTTGTCCTAAATCATCTATTTTAATCGACTCTATCTAAATTTTGAATGGGTTTTGTGTGGTTTGAGGCGAGGCGGACCTTAGTTCATTAGGTCAGATCGCCGAGATACTTTAGAATCTGAATGTATGCTTGACGAGATCGATCGAAAGCTTGTTCAGATCCTGCAGGAAGACGCCCGTACGAGCTACGCAGAACTCGGGCGCCAAGTCGGGCTGACTACGCCCGCCGTTATCGAACGCGTCCGTAAACTTGAGGATTCGAAGATCATCTCCGGTTACCGTGCCGAGATCGACACGGCTCGTGTTGGGCTGCCGATCCTCGCATTCGTGAGGATGAGCATTACGGGCGTTGATTACAGCCACATCATCGAGGTCGCGGAAAGTTCGAACGAAGTTCTCGAATGTCATCGCGGCACCGGCGAAGACTCCTTCATAATGAAGGTCGCCGTCTCGTCCGTCGAACACCTTCAAGAGGTCATCGACCGCCTCACGCCATACGGCATCACCACAACCACGATCGTCCTCTCATCGCCGGTCAAACGACGCACGATCAAGACCTAGACAACAATCTTCGGCCTCGGTAGTTTCATATCGCAACGAGCCTACAGCCAAATATTCTCGTTTCCGATTGGGTCGGCAAATTAAAAGGCTCAAGTGCGTACTACGTAAATCACGAAGTCCAGCCGAAAGCTCTGCAATGGCAACGCGGCTATGGAATCGTGACTTTTGGCACAAAAGACCTCAAATGGGTAGTTGATTACATAAATAATCAAGAGGAACATCACCGCGTCGGTACAATTCACGAGAGGCTCGAACGATATTTCGACGATGCAAGCTAAAGCATCGAAAGGACGTTAAAACGCCCTTTCAATGGATTCTCACCATCTCTGTTCCACGTGCTAAAGCACGTGGCTATTTGCCCTTCGGGAAACAATCAATCGGTAGTTCAATTGCTCCATGCGATTTGGCTTCGGAGGCGCATTATGGTGCGTTCGAGGCCGATGGTTTCGAAGACGGAGAGCATTGACGGGCCGACGGCGACGCCGGTGAGCAGAGTGCGGGCGCCGTTCATAATGACGCCGAGCTTTGTGCCTTTTTCTTCGGCGAACGCCTTGACCACGACCTCGATGTTGGATTCGAAGAAGCGATCCGAGCAGCACGCGTCGGTGAGCGGAAGTTGACCGGCCGCAGGCCGACTCTCGCCGCTGTCGAGCGAGCCGATCTCGCCGAGTTCGGCTTCAAAACGGTCGGCGAGTTCGGAGAGCCATTCTTGCAGCTCTGGGAATTTCGTAAGATTCTTCGCGATGGCCGACGGGTCGAAGTCGTAATCCTCGCTGAAGTACGCGCGGCCCTGCGTCGAGAAATCCTTGAGCATAAAGAACCTTGCGCGAATGAGATCGACCGTCGCAACGAACCAATCGTGCGAGCCGTGGCGCGGACGATCGATCGCGATCGATTCGGGGCGGTCGCCGATCTCGGTCGCCGACTCGAATGCCTGCGCGCTGGTCGAAGATATCGACGTCATAAGCGCGCGCCCGTCCGGTTCGTACTCTTCCCGCCAGAGCTTATTCGCCTTGAGTTCGGCCTTTACGAGCGGCAGAAGGTCGCTGAGCGGCATCGTCCGGATGTATTCGGCGTTCATCCAGATCGCCTTGTCGTCGGTCCAGCGTTTCGGGTCGCCCTCGTGAAAATTGAATACCGCATTCGATCGATGAATGCCCTCGAGCGTGAATTTCTTTATCAATTCGTCGAGCGAATAGATCTCTTTTTCTTCGCTCGCAGACCAGCCGAGCAGCGCGAGGAAATTGCGGAATGCCGCGGCAATGAACCCTGCATCCCGGTACGTCGTCATCGAAACGACCTCACCGTGCTTGCGCTTCGAAAGCTTGCCCTTATTCGGCGCCAATATAAGCGGCAAGTGCGAGAAGCGCGGCGGTTCGGCGCCCAACGCGTTGTAGATCAAAAGCTGTTTGTGCGTATTCGTCAAATGATCTTGCCCGCGAATGACGTCGGTGATCGCCATCTCGATGTCGTCGAGGACGACCGCGAGATTGTAGAGCGGATGCCCGTCCGAACGAAGCAGAACGAGGTCTTCGGTCTCAGAGAAATCTCGTTCCTGAAGGCCGTAAACGCCGTCCTCAAAGCTCGTTTTCCCTGACTGAGAACCCCAGCCGCTATCGCCCCCGGTTCCGACATCAGGGACTTTCAATCTGATCGCGAAAGATTCGCCCGCGGCGGCACGAGCATCGGATTCTTCACGGGATAATTCGCGATACGGATTATCGCGGAAATTCTTGTCGCCGCCCTGAGCGCGCGCGCGTTCCTTGATGGTTTCTTTTACGTTCGCGTCGCTCGGCTCTGCCTTCGGCGTAAAATCGCGGTAAGCCTTGCCTTCTGCGAGCAGACGCTTTGCGGCCTCACGATGTTTGTCGGCGTTGTCCGACTGAAAGACGATCTCCTCGTCGGGCGCGAATCCGAGCCATTTCAGGCCCTCTAGGATCGAGCGCGTCGATTCGTCGGTCGAGCGTGCAAGGTCCGTGTCCTCGATCCGCAGTAGGAATCGCCCGCCCGTGTGCCGTGCGTAAAGGTAGTTGAACAAAGCGGTTCTTGCCGAACCTATATGCAGGTAACCCGTCGGTGACGGAGCAAATCTCACTCTTACAGTCATAACCAATTAGTTTCCCCGAATGCTCCGCCGAACGCAAAATCGACCACAAAGAACCGCCATCCGCGTAACAATGGCGGATGCACCGGGCGGATCCAAGATCTAACGTTAGAAGGTTATAGATCGAGCGAACGCAGATACGCGCGAAAGGCTTCGCCGAGGTCAGGGCGTTTCAGGGCGTATTCGACGGTGGCGATCAGGAATCCGAGTTTATCTCCGGCATCGTGTCGAGTGCCTTCGAGGCGAACCGCGTAAAACGGACGTTTCGCGAGCAATTTTTGCATCGCATCCGTGATCTGGATCTCGCCGCCCGAACCCGGCTGCGTTTCTTCGATCGCTTCGAAAATATCCGGCGTAAAAATATATCTTCCGACGATCGCAAGGTCGCTCGGTGCTTCCGCGTACGCGGGCTTTTCGACCATTCCCTTGATGCGGTAAACGCCCATCTCGACCTCGTCCGCATCGATAACGCCGAAACGCGAGATCGCTTCGCCCTCGACCTGCATCGTCGCGATCACCGGCGCGTCGAACCGTTCGTAAACGTCGATCATTTGGGCAAGCGCCGGACGTGTCGCATCGATAACGTCATCCGCAAGCAGAGCCGCAAAAGGTTCGTCACCGACGAAATCCTTTGCCTGATAAATGGCGTGCCCGAGGCCCAAGGCCTGTTTCTGCCGCGTGTAGCTGATGCGGGCGATGTCGGAGATCGCACGAACCTGCTCGAACAAGTCGTCCTTATTCTTTTCCTTTAAGAGTTCTTCAAGCTCGAACGAAATATCGAAATGATTCTCGATCGCGGCCTTGTCGCGGCCGGTGATGATCAGCAGCGATTCTATGCCGGAGGCGACCGCCTCCTCGACCGAGTATTGGATCAGCGGCTTATCAACGAGCGGCAGCATTTCCTTCGGCGAGGCCTTCGTCGCCGGCAAGAATCTTGTCCCGAGACCCGCCGCCGGAAACACCGCTTTTCGGATTTTGTTTGCCATAAGAACTTCTGCCAGATCGCGTCGAATAAACAATCGATTTTAGGCGAATTGCCGCCGACAAACAACCATTCGAAGCCGAACAGGAAATGAGCCGTTTTGTGCAAAACGTGCATTCTGTCCGTTTTGTCCGTTTTGTGCATTTTGTGTCGTTTTGTGCAATTTGATACAAAACGTGAAAAACGTGCTTCAAATTAACGCCCGCGATTGGGTAAGCTTGTTGGTGGTTGGTTGATCTTTGAAAATTTAATAGAGAGTTCTCTTTGTCTCCCGTCTCCTGTCTCCTGTCTGCCTCCCGGGAAGCGTGCCTTGCACGCGGCAAGAATGTAGCTACACATGGAGCGAAGCGGAATGTGTAGAACGACGAGTTAGTTCCAACGGAAGCGCGCCTTGCACGCGACAGTGGCGTTTGTCGGCGGCTGAGCCGCCTCCGAGGTGGCGATGATGATGGACGGTGCTACAAACATTTGGCTCCTAACGGAGCCGAGGCGTCGGCTTAATGTTGTTCGAGGCGAACGGTGAGCCCTTACTGACGTGCGGGCTACGGACACGGCCTTTGCGTTTAAGAACGGATCCTGCAGAGTCGCGGAGCCGCAGAGGAAGAGCGGACGCGGGCGTCCGCGTTACGACACGTGATCCACGGCTTGAAAGCCGTGGCAATTCAGGAAACGGGGTTCGTTCTCTTCTCTCCGTGGTCTCTGTGGTGAAATCTTCGCTCTTTCTGTCTGGCATTGGGCCCTTACTAACGTGCGGGCTACTGACACATGTGCGGCGTCACCCGGTCGCTACCGGTTCTGACAGGACGCCATTACGGAAACGTTATGCGGCGGCGCGTGAGCCTAGGACGTCAACGATGGCCTTGCCGATATCGGCGGGTGAATTCACGACGCGGATGCCTGCTTCTTCGAGAGCTTTCATCTTCTCGGAAGCGGTGCCTTTGCCGCCGGAAATGATCGCACCGGCGTGACCCATACGGCGTCCCGGAGGAGCGGTTTGGCCGGCGATGAATGCAACGATCGGCTTTGAGACGTTGGCTTTGGCGAATGCGGCGGCGTCTTCCTCGGCGGTTCCGCCGATCTCGCCGATCATCACGATCGCGTCGGTCTCGTCGTCGGTTTCGAAAAGACGTAGAGCGTCGGTATGCGTCGTGCCGATGATCGGGTCGCCGCCGATGCCGATGGCGGTCGATTGGCCGAGACCGAGGGCGGTCAGTTGGCCGACAGCTTCGTATGTGAGCGTGCCGGAACGCGAGACGACGCCGATGCGGCCTTCTTTGTGGATGTGGCCGGGCATAATTCCGACCTTGCATTTGCCGGGCGAGATTATGCCGGGGCAGTTCGGGCCGATAAGACGGGTCTTGCGGGAGGCAAGGTATTCGTTGGCCTTGACCATATCGGCGACGGGAATGCCCTCTGTGATGCAGACGACGAGCGGAAGACCGGCGTTGGCGGCTTCCATAATGGCGTCGGCGGCGAATGCAGGCGGCACGTAAATGACCGAAACGTTCGCTCCCGTTGCTTCGGCGGCATCTGCGACAGTGTTAAAAACAGGCACACCTTCGTGTGTGGTCCCGCCTTTTCCGGGCGTAACGCCGGCGACGACATTCGTTCCGTATTCACGCATCTGCAGCATATGGAACGTGCCTTCTTTACCGGTGATTCCCTGCACAA
>DAORTR010000043.1:0-17100 GCA_035432765.1 Pyrinomonadaceae bacterium | reverse complement strand
TAAATTCTAGCACACAACAGAAAAGGAACAAGCCTCTGAAGTAGATAGCTTGCTCCTCGTCTTCCCGGAAAATGGGTTAAAGTAACTTCTTAAGTGCCCGTGTGGGCGACTTCTCGCACTATCAGGTCAAAAGTGCCCGGATCGACCTTGCGGAATCTCCTGTTTCGATTCAAAGAAACTGCGATCGAGATGGTCGGATTGTTGCCCTTGAACTTCATTCCGCCGGAGATAAGCAGATTGTAAAGTTCGTTCACGTGCAGCGGTCGCCCAGCTTCGCGGAGAATGAGCGTGCAGGCCTGTGTGATCGTTCGATCAGAGAACCGGTTGGTCAGCGGTTCGATGTTCTGCGAGATCGAAGGTACCGTGCGGTGATGGCTCAAGTATGAAACTGTCGAAGCGCGGGCCTCACGATTCGGCTCGGTGCGATAAGTTTCGCTTGATTGACTCGAAACCGAGCCGTTCTCATCCGAGATCTGAATATTGCGGCCGAGAAGTCGCCCGCGCGATCCGCTACGCATCGTAACAAGCAGGCTGTCTATCGCCTGCTCTGTCTGTGAAGCGCTGTTCTCTAAAGCAGTTATTTCCTGCCTAAGCACTTCAACTTCGCCCTCGGCCTCACGGAGCCGGCCCATTAGGCGATTTTGAGCGTTGCGGGTTTGGCGCAAACTTTGTTCAAGTGTTGCTATCAGATTTTCGTCTAACATACTGAGAATACAGAGCTTAAGATGTGCTAAGAGATTACTTTAGGTCTTTGCGAATTTGCGTTAGCTACGGCGCTGGATAACAAATTGGGGAATCTCTTCCAATGTTTGACGATACAAGGTTTTGCTTAAAACATCAAGCACTTTTTTCGCGGCTTCGGCATGTGCATAAGCGCGCTCCCTTATGCTCTCGACGATCCCGTGGAAATATAAGCGGTCGATTATCATCGCTCTGGAGAAATCATCATAGGCTCCTGCGAGCATCATCTTCTCGAATTCAGGGCGAAGTTCGGGGTCGGCCTCGAGGAGTTTTATGAGCGGAAGAGTGAGTTTGCCTTCGAGCAGATCGACGCCGGCTGCTTTGCCAAGGCTTTCGTCGTCGGCAGTGAGATCGAGCAGGTCGTCCGCTAGTTGGAAGGCGATACCGAGGTCGAGGCCGTATGCTGCCATCGCAGAAACTGTCGCCTTATCGACGCCCGCAAGCATCGCCCCGATCTCGCAGCAGGCGGAAAACAAATATGCGGTCTTGCGCTTAAGAATGTCGAAATATTCGGCCTCGGTGATATCGAGTCGGCCGATCATCGTCATTTGGATGAGTTCGCCCTCGGTCATCTTGCGGGTCAACCGCGTGAGGACGTCTAGGATCTCGAGCCTACGCTCGGCCAGAGATGTCTCAAAAGCCGACATATAGAGCCAATCGCCCATCAGCACCGAGGTCTGATTGCCGAATCTCGCATTGATGCTCGGCCGTCCGCGGCGGGTGTCCGCATTGTCGATTATGTCATCGTGCACAAGGGTTGCCGTATGGAGCATCTCCATAACAGTCGCGAGCCGAATGATATTCTCGGCGTCACCCTCACCGCCGCACGCATAGTTGGTAAGGATAAGAAGCGCGGGTCGCACGCGTTTTCCGCCCGAAGCGCGCAGATACTCGCTTAGAAAGTTAACAACGCGGATATTCGAGCGCGCCTGTGCTTCGAACTCGACTTCGACAAGCTTCAACTCGTCGCTTACGAGATCGAAGACCTTCCGTGCCGAATTCTTCGAGATGACTTCCCTTTTTGCGTACGCAAATGTCTGCATTCTAGCGGTAATTATCGAAGTTCATATCGATACCGAAATCCTTGGCCTTAAGCCGTGCGATCACGTCTTGGAGCGTGTCGCGATCCTTGCCCGATATACGGACAGTGTCGCCCTGGATCGACGCCTGCACCTTGAGTTTCGCGTCTTTGATGAACTTGACGATCTCTTTTGCCTTGTCGCCGGGAATGCCGGATTGGATCTTGACCGATTGCCGCACAGTGCCGCCCGCCGCCGGTTCGACCTTTTGATAATCGAGAGCCTTGAGCGAAACGCCGCGTTTTACGAGCTTGCCCTGCAGGATGTCGTTCATATTGCGCAGCTTCGTGTCGTCCTCGGCCGAAAGCACAAGGTCCTTATCAACGAGTTCGACCGTTGCCTTGCTGCCCTTGAAATCGAACCTCTGCGAAACCTCTTTCGCGGTCTGATTAAGGGCGTTCGTCACCTCTGCGTAATCCGTCTTTGAAACGACGTCAAATGAATTCTCTTTTGCCATAAAGAAGATATTGCCACGAATGCGCGAATAAGACGAACGAGATAGCCCGTCGGCCCCGTCTTCATTCGTGCATTCGTGGCACACTAACACCGAAAAAGTCTAGAAAGTTCTGCGTCGTCCGCTCGGCCAGTTCTTCAAATTCCACGCCCTTCAAATCTGCCAGATATTTCGCGGTGTGAACTACCATTGCCGGCTCGTTTCTTTTCCCTCGAAAAGGAACCGGCGTCAGAAATGGACAATCGGTTTCGACCAGGAGCCTTTCAAGCGGAACGACGCGGGCTGAATCACGCAGATTCTCCGCTTTTTTGAATGTCACATTCCCGGCGAACGAAACAAAAAACCCGAGGTCAAGAACTTCCCTTGCCATCTCCGGCGTACCGCCAAAGCAATGCATTATCCCCGGACCGCGAACGCCGACGTCCGCAATCGCCGATGGCTCCGACGAAACTGCTTCGATCCTCGCACTATTCGTGTTGATGAGACAGCTTTCTCTACGATCATTGCGGACGGTGACGTCCGCGTTCCGACTGAATTCCGCCTTCAGAATTTCCACGGTCTCATCATCCGCATCGCGACTATGAATTATCACGGGCAGGCCGAGGCGTTTCGCCGTGCGTATCTGTCTTATGAAAACGTCCCTCTGCACGTCTCGCGGACTATGATCGTAATAAAAATCAAGCCCGATCTCGCCCCACGCGATCACCTTGTCCGAACCCTTCGCAAGCTCGATCAAATGAGTTTCCGCGGCGTCATCGTATAACTTTGCATCGTGCGGGTGAACGCCGACCGCCGCGAACACATTCTCATAACGCTCAGCGACCGCAACCGCCCGCGCGATCTCACCGTTGTGCGGATCGCCCGTGCCGACGTTCAACATCGCCGCAACGCCCGCCTCACGCGCACGCTCAACGACCGCATCCCGATCTTCATCAAACGCTTCGCCGTCAATATGACAATGAGAATCAACTATGTTCATCAAAAATATTCGTCGTTGTATATCCGAACATTAAACTTCCAATCCCGCTAAAAACTGTTCCACGGATATCATCTCCGGCCCATCTCGCATAGACTTCCCGCGTTTCAGGTCAAGAACGATCTGGTAAGCCGGGCATTTCAACCGATCTGCGTAGTATATAAGCGAAGTTGAAAACCGCGTTACGGCCGGCGGTGATACTTTTAGATCCTCGGCTAGGCTAGGCTACTGTATGAACACGCATTTTACTTTAGTCAAGACTAAAATAACATCTGCGTTACAATGGTCACATTGAGTCGAATGTTTTTGAATTGGTAATATTCAAGGAAATTGCGATCCAGAAGCATAGGCAGAATCTACTCGCCGCCTTCCGGTAGTCCCGCTCGGACTTCATCTACTTCAACCTCGCCCCGATCTCAACGTCCTCTAAAAACGTCGCCAAGGCGGGGGTTGGGCCGGTTCCGTCTTCGAGCGAAGCGGCACATATCATTCCTTGCGATTCGAGGCCGCGCATTTTGCGGGGCTTGAGGTTCGCGACGACGACGACCTTGCGGCCGATGAGCTTTTCGGGTTCGTAATATTCAGCGAGCCCCGCGAGTATCTGGCGCGGCTTTTCTTCGCCGAGGTCGATCTCAAAACGCAGCAGTTTGTCTGCCTTCGGAATGCGTTCGCAGACCTTTACTTCCCCGACGCGAAGTTCGACCTTAAGAAAATCGTCGATCGTGATGAAGTTGTCAACGACATCAACAGCCTGGCCGCCTTCTGCCGCCGAAGGCCCTAACGCCTGAGGCCCGGCCGCCGCCGCTCGCGGTTCTGACTTTTGGTCGGTCGCTGCCGCTTCCAATTCTGACTTGATCTCATTCATAACTTTTGTTTTATCTATCCTCGGAAAAACTGCCTCACTCTCGCCGATCGCGGCGCCGGCGGCAAGTCCGCCCCATACGAGCTTTGAAGGGTCGAGCGTCTTAAGCTCATCGCTCGCCCCTAACTGACGATATATCTTCTCCGTCGAACGCGGCATCGCCGGATAAAGCATCACGCAAAGCCATCGAAGCGTTTCGGCGGCTCGGTAAAGCACGTCATTCAGTTCCCGCTCGAGATTCGGATCTTTTGCGAGTACCCACGGCTTTGCATCCGAGATCATCTTGTCCGCCGACGCAATTGTCGCCCAGGCAGATTCAAGTGCCTGGCTCAGTTCGAGGTTGTCAAAATGCTCAATAAAGTCGTCTCTCTTGGAACTTAAATTCGAGGCAAACTCAGAACCTTCGCCCGACGGAATTTTGCCGTCGCGGTATTTTGCGATCATTGAGAGCGTGCGGCTTGCAAGATTGCCGAGACCGCTTGCGAGGTCGGCATTCGCGCGGTCGATCAGATTCTCATAGCCGAACTTGCCGTCTTGCCCGAACACCATTTCACGAAGCACGAAATACCGAACCGCATCGACCTGGAAATGCTCAAGTAATACATCAACTTCAATAACGTTACCTATTGTCTTGCCCATTTTTCGGCCTGCGGAGTCAAGCCACATTCCATGAGCAAAAACCGTTGTCGGCAGCTTCAGGCCAGCGGCCGCAAGGAACGAGAACCAATACACCGTGTGGAATCTCAAGATATCCTTTCCGACCAGATGCGTCACATTCTGCCAGTATTTTTCGAACGCCGAAGGGTTGTCGCTCCCGTAACCGAGAGCCGTTATGTAGTTCGAGAGCGCATCTAGCCATACATACATTACGTGATCGTCGTCGCCGGGCACCGGAATTCCCCAGGAAACCGCCGAGCGCTGACGGCTGATCGAAAGGTCTTGCAATCCGCCGCGAATGAACGAAAGAACTTCATTCTTTCGAGCTTCCGGCCGCACGAGGCAGTCGGTGCTCTCAATTAGATCGATCAAAAATTCGTCATAATCCGAGAGGCGGAAAAAGTAGCTCTCTTCAGAGATCTTATCGAGCGGGCGTTCGTGAATCGGGCAATGCGGTTGATCGGCGCCTTCGGGAATGTAGTACTGCTCTTCCGTCTTGAATTCAGCGCACGGCGCGCAGAACCAGCCTTCATAAAAGCCTTTATAGATCGTCGAATTCCCTTTCGGCGTCTTATTCTTTGCGATTTCGAGCCAAAATTTCTGCGCTCCAGCGTAATGGAACGGCTCGGTCGTACGCATAAAAATGTCGTACCCGTCGTTCGCCGTGTCCAACGCGAAGGCCGCGAACATTCGCTTGAGTTCGGTGGAAATAACGTCAACTTGTTCTTTCGGGCTTCGCCCTTCTCTCTCGGCCGCACGTTGAATGTTGACGCCGTGCTCGTCCGTCCCCGTCAGAAAGAATGTCTCAAACCCGCGCTGCCGCTTGTATCGGCGAATAGCATCAGCAACGATCGTCGTGTAAAGATGTCCGAGATGCGGCAAACTATTTGCGTAGTAAATTGGTGTGGTTATGTAAAATGTGTCTGCCATCAGGAAAGATCTTTTATTGTTAAAGTTTCGACGTCGTATTTCCGAAAGACCCGATCATCGGAAATGATCGTCATCTCCTCCAGCATCGCCTGCGTTATCAAAAGACGATCAAACGGGTCGCGATGGTTTTGAGGCAGTGAATGAACTCTCGTCACATGCCGCAGGTCGATGCGAAGGTGTTTATACCCCGCTTGCCGAACTCGGTCTGCAAAAAAAATCTCTGGAATCTCCGGAAGCTTCAGCTTTCCCAATCCATATTTGATCGCCGCTTCCCACGGTGAAACGTCCGACAAATAGAATTGGTTGGCATCGGAATTTTCCAGAAAGGATCTGGCCTCTTTACCAAATCGATAAGGCTCAATAAAGATCCAGATAAAGATCTGCGTATCGACAAGGATCCTCATTTGCCTTGGTCATCTTCCTCATCTGGAAATATCTTTGGGTCGCTCATCAATTCGAGGATGTCTTCGGGCAATTCATTAAAATCATCTGCCATCCATCCTTTCCCTTCGTCCATTCCGAACCAGCTTTTTCCTTCGTTCTCGACCGGGATCAAGCGCACCTTTGGTTTGCCCGCCTTGGCAATGACCACTTCCTGGCCGCTCAACGCGAGCTCGATCAGCTTGCTCAGTTGCGATTTTGCTTCATGGATATTGACCTTTGTCATATCTTTACGGCCTCCAAAGCATATTTTCCCACACTTAGCTAAGCGGGTCAATCATATTAGCTAAGTCACTTGAGTCGCTTCTTATCTGCGGCCGAGAATTCATCGGTTTCTTTGTATCGCGGCATCTTCGGCGCATTCGCGATCTTGATACCGAATAAGAGAGCAAATTCCGCCTCTTGGACCATCGCCGACATATCCCACCAATCATGATATTCGTCGCCGGCCTGGTGATAGTATTTTTCGGTGTAGTCGGACAGGAATTTCGCCGCGTCTTTATTCGAACTATCGATAAAATGGTCGCCGTGCGAGAAATTGACCGCCGGCACGCCTACTTTTGCAAAAGGAAAGTGGTCCGAGCGAAAGAAGAAGCCTTGACCCGGATCGGGATCGTCTTTGATCGTAAACTTCCTCTCTTTTGCGGCATCTTCGATCTGATTGATCATCGACGAACGGTTCGCTCCAAGGGCGATAAAGTCATCGACCTTCCCAACGAAATTCACGCCGTCCAAATTGATATTCGCGGCGGTTTTGGCAAGCGGCACGAGCGGATGCTGCGAATAATATTCGGCACCTAGCAGCCCTTGCTCTTCGGCCGTCGGGAAGAGAAAAAAGATCGAACGCTTCGGACGCTGTTTGATCGGCATTTTCGCGAGAACTTCTGCAATGCCGAGAACCGCACTGACACCCGACGCATTATCATATGCACCGTTGTATATCTTGTCGCCGTCTTTATTTGGCTCACCGATGCCGAGATGGTCGTAGTGCGCGGTGTATATCACGTATTGATCGCGCAGCTTCGCGTCGCTTCCCGCGACCTTTCCGACCACATTCGGCGACGTGATGTGTTTGGTCTCGCTCTGAAGATCGAGACTCACTGTAAGCCCCGTATTGACGGGCTTGAAATCACGGCTTTCGGCCGCTTTCGTAAGGGCTTTGAGGCTCAATCCGGCTTGCTCGAGGATGTTCTTCGCTGCACTTTGCGTCGCCCACGCTCGGACATCCAAGTACGGCGTCTTATCATTCTTTGATCTAAGTATCTCGTATCGCCAACTGCCGTTCGAACTCCGAATGACGTTCCATCCGTAACCCGCAGACTTATCCGTGTGAACAAGGATCACGCCCGCCGCGCCGCGTCTTGCAGCTTCTTCGTACTTGTAGGTCCAGCGGCCGAAATATGTTAGTGCGTCGCCGCCGAACAGGCTCGGCTCATCTTTTGTCGGTTGCGGATCGTTGACGAGGATCATCAAATACTTCCCGCGAAGATCGTTGGCATTGCCCTTGTAATCGTTCCAATTGTAAAGCGGTGCGTCGATGCCATAGCCGACGAAAACAAGCTCAGCCTTTGTCTTGGTCGAGGCGGTTTGCGCTCCCGTCGAGGCAACAAAATCATCGAGAAAACGGTAATCTTTCTCGCCGGCTCTGCCCGAAACTTGCAGCTTCGTATTCGGGTCAGCCTTCAGAGCGATGAAGTCGATCTGTTGAAAATAGCTCTTGCCGTTACCGGGCTGAACTCCTGCGAGACGCATCTGGTCGGCGATGTATTTCGCCGCTTTTTGTCCGCCGGGTGTTCCCGGTCCGCGCCCTTCGAAGGCATCGGACGAGAGTGTTTTTACGCGTTCTCGCATCTTCGCCTGGCTGAACTTTGCGGTTTGGTCCTGAGCGAGAAGACCGACCGCAAGCATTGATACGATCGAGAGAACTGAGAATATTTGTTTCATCATTATCCTTTAATGTGTGCCATCGCCTCGGCTCGTGTCCGCGGATCGCTGCGGAATCCTCCGAGAACTGCTGAAGTTACCGTGATGGAGCCCGGTTTTCTTACGCCGCGCAGCGTCATACAAGTGTGTTCGGCCTCAATTACGACCATCACGCCGAGCGGCTTTAAGTTATCGAACAGCGTATTAGCGATCTCCTGTGTGAGACGCTCCTGAACTTGCAGTCGCCGCGAAAAAACCTCTGCGAGACGCGCAAGCTTTGATAATCCGACGATCCGCCCGTCCTTCGGAATGTAAGCGATATGGCACTTTCCGGTGAATGGCGCCAAGTGGTGTTCGCATATCGATGAGATAGAAATATCCTTCACCAGTACCATTTCGTCATGCGAATCGCCGGGCAGCGGCACGATGAATTCGCTCGGGTCGATCCACATTCCTTCGGTCAACTCAGCGTAAAAATCGGCGACGCGTTCGGGCGTTCTTATGAGTCCGTCGCGATCGGGATCTTCGCCGATCCCTTCGAGAATGAGCCGCACGCCGTCCGCAACCTTTTTTAGGTCAACGGCCTTTTTCCGGTTCTTTTTCTTTGCTTTTTCTACCATCTATGCCTTTGATGCCGTCTTGGTCAGAACGTCATTTCGTTCGCTCAAAATACCCTCTAGCGTCGCTGCAACGGACTTCAATGATCGGCCCGAGCTTTCGGCGATCCGTTTCAGATCGTCGAACTCAGGCTTTTTGGTAATGATCTCGCCATTTAGACTCGAAACCTTTACCTGAACTTCGCCGAAGTCCGTCGTAACCGTCTCGAGCGTACGATCAAGGCTCGCACGCTCGGTCTCGCGTTGCCGTATGCCCAGCGTCGTCGTTTCGCGGAACAACATTTCTTGAATGTTCCCCGCGTCTGCGGGTTCGCAGAGTACGGAAAATAGCGTCGCCGGACGATTCTTCTTCATTTGGATCGGCGTGAACCAGCAATCGAGTGCGTTCAGATCAAACGCTTTTTCCATCGCGAAACCGAGCGTCTGCGGCGTTGCGTCGTCAATATTTGATTCAAGCACGACGAGCTTTTCTAATTTGCCTTTTGAAGCGATCCGATCGCCGGTTGTTTCGCCGAGCATTAGTCGGATCGTATTCGGGCTGCCCTTCGTGTCGCGCGTCCCCGCACCATAGCCAATTTGTTCAAGTGCTATCTTAGGCAATACATCGTAACCATCACACACAGTTGTGATTACCGCCGCACCCGTAGGCGTTACGAGTTCGCCGGCACCTTCGGTCGAATAGACCGAGGCACCACGTACAAGCTCGGCAACTGCGGGCGGCGGAACGGGAAATTTCCCGTGTGCGATCTCGACAGTTCCGCTGCCGAGATTCAGCGAAGAGGACAAAAACCGCTCTATCCCAAGCATCTCAAAGCCAATGCACGCCCCAACTATATCTACGATCGCGTCGAGCGCTCCGACCTCGTGGAAATGCACGCGATCGACCGCGATGCCGTGGACCTTCGCCTCGGCCTCGGCGAGGCGCGTAAAAATTGCGACCGCCCGTTGTTTGACCGTCTCGGCCAACGAGCTGTCGTCGATGATCTTGACGATATCCTTCAAATGCCGGTGGACGTGCTCGTGAGGATATTTGACCTCGACGTGCGTAGAATTAATGCCCGAGCGATCGACCTTTTCGATCACAAGTTCGATACCCGAAAGGTTGAGTTTCGCCAACTCGTTTCGCAGAACGTCCGCGTCCAGGCCGAGTTCGATCAACCCGCCGAGGATCATATTACCGCTTGCTCCCGAAAAGCAGTCGAAATAGAGTGTCTTCATCGGCTTTGATTTTAGCTATTTCGCTGAAAAATAAAAAGTTCGGTTTTTTTGAAGTCTCGGTGTTCGTTGTCAATTTCGGATGCAGAGCGATATAATTTGGCGTTTATCTTGAACGATATGACGCTAATTGAACTACGGGCTTTGCTCGATGAAAAAGTCAAAGCCGCTGCCGAATCACATTTTTCCGTAAAACTTGAGAATATCGTCGCAGAGGTGCCGCCGAAGACCGAATTGGGCGACCTCGCATTTCCCGTCGCCTTCGAACTTGCAAAGCAGATAAAGCAGCAGACAGGCGAGAAGGCCAATCCGCGAGCCATCGGCGAGACGCTAAAGTCTGCGATCGAAGGGCTTCCTGGCGTCGAGCGCGTCGAGGTTGCGGGTGCCGGCTACCTGAATATTTTCTTCGACCGTGCTGAGTTTCTCTCTCAGAATGTCGAGGATGCTCGAACCGCTTCGACGACCGAGCGGGCGAAGGTGTGCATAGAGCACACATCGGTTAACCCGAACAAGGCCGCGCACATCGGCCACGTCCGGAATTCCGTCCTCGGAGACACTTTTGCGCGCATTTTGACGAGCACCGGCAAGAGCGTGGAGATCCAGAATTACATCGACAACACGGGCGTGCAGGTTGCGGATGTCGTGGTCGGGCTTCTCTATCTTGAAGGCCGTGACCTCGATTCCGTCAAGGCTCTCGACAAAGAACTCTCGGCGGACGGCAAGAGGTTCGATCACTATTGCTGGGATCTTTATGCACGCGTCGGGAAAGAATTTCAGACGGACGAGACGCTCAAAGAACGCCGCGCGGAGGTACTGCACGCGCTTGAGGAAGGCGGCAACCCGACGGCTGAATTCGCCGATTTCGTCGCGACCCGCAATGTCGAATGCATTCTCGAAACGATGGAGCGGCTCTCTATCTATTACGATCTTCTGCCGCGTGAATCCGAGATCTTGCACCTACATTTTTGGGACAAGGCCTTCGAGACGATGAAAGAACTAGGCGTTGTGCGGTTCGAGAGCGAAGGAAAACACGCGGGCTGCTGGGTAATGCCTTTCGAAGAGCATTCCGGCACCGACGAACACGAAGCCGACAAGATCCTCGTCCGCTCGAACGGCACTGTAACGTACACAGGCAAGGACATCGCCTATCAGATGTGGAAGCTCGGCATCCTCGGCCTTGATTTCAATTATCGGCCTTTTCGCAGCGACGCCGGCGGCGAAGTTTGGATCACTACGGCAGAGGAAGGCGCCCCAACCCATCCACAATTCGGCGGCGGCGAAAAAATATACAACGTCATCGACACGCGGCAATCTTACCCGCAGGAGGTCGTAAAGAAAGGCGTCGCGGCGATCTCGCCCGAACGCGGACTCTCGGCCAGCGTTCATCTTTCGTACGAAATGGTCGCGCTTTCTCCGTCCGCGGCAGAAGAGCTTGGATTCAAACTTTCCGATGACGACCGAAAGCGTTCTTTCATCGAGATGAGCGGCCGCAAAGGCCTTGGCGTCAAAGCGGACGATCTTATCGACCGGCTCGAAGCCAACGCGTACGCCGAGGTCGAGTCGCGTCACCCGCAAGAAAGCGAAGGTGAAAAGCGCCACATCGCGCACCAGATCGCGATCGGCGCATTACGATATTTTCTTTTGAAATTCACGCGAAACACGGTGATCGTCTTTGATTTCAAAGAGGCTCTGTCGTTCGAAGGCGAGACCGGATGCTTCTGTCAATACTCGGCTGTGCGTGCGAATTCTATCTTTCGAAAGCTTGCGGAAAAAGGTGAGAGCGTCGATTCTCTTTTGCCGAATCTTGCGGATCGGACGAAGGTGAATGAAGTTTTTGCGGGCGAAGGCGGCGATGAGATCTGGGCTCTCGTCGCTCTCGCATCCCGGCTTGAAGAAACGATCTTCCAGGCGGGAAACGCGAATGAACCCGCTATCCTCGCAAAATATACATTTACTCTCGCGAGAGCCTTCAACCTTTTCTATCACAACCACAAGATCCTTGCCGAGGCTGACGAAACGCGGCGTGCGGTGCTGGTGTCTGCGGCCCATTTTGGATTCAGAAGCCTCGAGACGGCCCTCGCAACCCTTGGGATCGAAGTGCCGGCAAAAATGTGATGTATCGGCGCCGGTCAAAACTTTTTTCTAGAAAGCGGTTGACACATCCATCAGCGTTCGTGCTATTGTTATTTTCGATGAAGTTCTTCGGAGCGATCTTTTATGCGTTTAACCTGTACACCTTTTTTTGGTGGCAGTTTACCGGCGCGTCTTTACGATCGCATCTAACAGTTAAGAACTAAATAAACTGAAGATCTTTCCAAAGGCGCCGCTTGAAACTTACCGTTCAAGCGGCGTTTTTCTGTTTGATTTTTTGACCTTTTGCAATGAATACGAGTCCGCAACAAACTATTTTGCTCAAGCCCGTGGTCGAGACGATCCCCGCCGACCTGCTGACTCCGCTCGCCGTCTATCTAAAACTTTCGTCAAATTCAACTCACTCATTCCTGCTCGAATCCGTCGAAGGCGGCGAAAGTCTTGCGCGATATTCATTCATCGGCGCCGATCCGGCGCGAACGATCGAAGGCGGCCCGGAAGCGTTCGCACAGCTTCGCCGACATTTGGCTGAGAGCAGTGTCGTTGCCGATAGTGAACTTCCGGCGTTCATCGGCGGCGCTATCGGATCGATCGCCTTCGACGCCTGCGAAATGTTCGAACCGACACTTGCGGGCGACGAACCGGCAGGCAATACGATGTCGCTGATGATCTATCGTTCGGTGATCGCCTTCGACCACGCAAGACAAAAGATCAAGATCATTACGCTCGCTCCCGATAATGAACAAGATGCTGCCGAACGTCGAAATGCAGAGATCCGCTCCGTACTCGAAAGCGACAAGAACGTCTCCCTTGCGCGTGTCGAACCGAGCGGATCTCAAGCGGCGGAGTCGAATCAAACCCGCGAGCAGTTCGAATCTGCCGTCAACAAGATCAAGGAGCACATCAAGGCCGGTGATTGTTATCAGGCCGTGTATTCACAGCGTTTCACGCGGCGGACCGGGGCTTCTGCGGTCGCGATCTATCGAGCGTTGAGGTCGCTGAACCCGTCGCCGTATATGTTCCTGATGCAGACGGGCGAACGCAGCGTCATTGGCGCATCGCCGGAGATGCTCGCAAGATGCGTTGACCGAAAGCTCGCATATCGCCCCATCGCCGGAACGCGTCATCGCGGTGCGACGCCGTCGGAGGATGCTCAGCTCGCCCTCGAGATGAAGAGCGACACTAAAGAAGTATCCGAACACCTGATGCTCGTCGATCTTGGCCGCAACGATCTCGGCCGCGTGTCGGAATACGGATCTGTGAAGGTCGATTCGCTGATGGCCGTCGAGAAATATTCGCACGTTCAGCATCTCGTCAGCTCTCTTTCATCCACGCTTTCGCGCGGCAAAGATATGTTCGACGCCTTCGCAGCCTGCTTCCCCGCGGGAACCGTTTCGGGAGCGCCGAAGGTGCGGGCGATCGAGATCATTCGCGAACTTGAACCTACGGCAAGAGGAATTTACGCCGGTGCGATCGGCTATTTCGACTATCGCGGAAATATGGACACCTGCATCTCGATCCGCACGCTCGTTCTTGAGAACGGCGTTGCGACGATCCAAGCAGGCGCGGGAATTGTCGCAGATTCGAATGCGGCTTCGGAGTTTGAGGAAACGATCAATAAAGCAAAAGGCCTGATGCGTGCCATCGACCTCGCAGAAACTGGAGAACTAGGATGAACGAAATCTTACATACAACAATACTCGGAATGAAACGCGGTTCGGACGTCTCGGTGAAAGATGCCGAAGCCGTTCTCGACGCAATTCTCGCAAGCGAAGACCGCAAGATCCTTGTCGATCTTCTTACGGCTTGGAACCAGAAAGGCATCACGGAAGACGAGATCTACGGTTTTGCCGCAGTTCTCCGCGCCAGATGCCGGCGGGTTCACGGGCACGAAGACAGTGTCGATATCGTCGGGACGGGCGGCGGTTCGCAAAAGCCTTTCAATGTCTCGACCGCTGCGGCGATCGTTACGGCAGCCGCCGGGCTGAAGGTCGCAAAGCACGGGAATCGCGCAGCAACCAGCCGGTCGGGAGCCATCGACGTGCTTTCCGCGCTCAACCTTGAGCCGTCGCTCGGCCCAGGTTCCGCAGAGATGAATCTGCGCCGACATAGATTGGCGTTCCTCTTCGCGCCCGCGTTCCACCGCCTTTCGCAAAAACTTGCGGACGCACGACGCAGCCTTCTCTTCCCGACGATCTTCAACTGCATCGGCCCGCTCGCAAATCCTGCGAACGCACAGTATCAAGTGATCGGCACCTGGTCAGGTGATCTTGTACCAAAGATCGCGAATGCTCTCCATCGACTCGGCACGACCCGCTCGCTTGTCGTAAACGGAAGCAGCGGGCTAGATGAGATCTCGATCAACGGAACAACGATCGCGGCAGAGGTTACGCCCGACGGCGTCAGGAACTATGAACTTGCCGCCGACAGCTTCGAGCTTGAAGCAAGCAAAACTTCGTTGCCGAAGGCTGAGAGCGTCGCCGAGAGCGCCGAAAGGATCCGCTCGGTTCTCCGCGGCGGATCGGGCGTCGCACGCGATATGGTTATCGCGAATTCGGCGGCCGCGATCTTCATCGCCGGCGGTGCAGCATCGCTCCTCGAAGGCGCAGAGATCGCCGCCGACGCGATCGATTCCGGAAAGGCCGTCGATAAACTCGAAATTCTCTCCGCGGAGGTCGCTCTCGCCGCATGACGACGTTCCTCGATAAGATCGTTGCCGAAACCCGCGAGAGCCTTGCCGTTCGATCCGCGGAGATCGATATTTCACGACTCCGTGGTGAAGCGGAAGCCTGTCGCATCGACCGCGACAACTTCCGGTTGTCGGAGGTTCTCTCTGTGAAAGATCGCGCGAACATCATCGCCGAGATAAAACGTGCTTCGCCCTCGAAGAACATCATTGACGCGTCGGTAAACGCCGCCGAACGCGCAATGACTTACGAGCAAAGCGGTGCCGCCGCGATCTCGATCTTGACCGAGCCAAAGTATTTCAAAGGCTCGCTCGACGATATTCGAGACGCGAGCAAAAGCGTGTCGATACCGCTGCTTCGCAAGGATTTTATCGTCGATCCTGTCCAGATCTACGAAGCTGCGACCGCCCGAGCCGACGCCGTACTCCTGATCGTTGCTGCATTGAACGACGCCGAACTTCGCGGGCTTCTTACCCTCGCAAACTCGCTCGGCCTCGATGCTCTTGTCGAAGTTCACAGCCTTGCGGAGTTGCGTGCGGCCGAAGATTGCGGCGCTTCGATCATCGGCATTAACAACCGCGACCTCCATTCGCTAACCGTCGATCTTGCAACGTCATTTGAGCTTGCCGAATACAAACCTGCGAACACGCTGCTCGTCGCCGAAAGCGGTATCACGTCTGGAGACGAGATCGAAAGATTGCGTGACGCGGGATTTGACGGTTTTCTTATTGGCGAAGCATTGATGACGTCGGACGACCCTGCCGACGCGCTTGCGGCTCTTGCCGCCGCCGGAGGTTCGCATGGTTAGAGTAAAGGTCTGCGGAATCACCGACGTCGAGGACGCGAAGCACGCTGCAACCTGCGGCGCGGACGAGATCGGGTTGAATTTCTATTCCGAAAGCCCGCGATGCGTTTCGATGCGGGTCGCTCAAGAGGTGGCGAACAGCATCGACGCATCTGTGAAACTCGTCGGCGTCTTCGTCAATGCAGATGAACGCGAGATCGCCTTAGCCGCGAAGCAATGCGGCCTCGATGCCGTTCAGCTTCACGGCGATGAAACTCTCGATTTCGCGCGGAAGATCGCTCACGAGAATAGCGTCCGCGTGATCAGAGCCGTCGAAGCAAAGCAGGCCATCCGAATCCTGAATGAATTAAAAGAGAGCGGCTTGAATTTGCTCATCGACGCGCCTTCGATGGGAGCATACGGCGGCACAGGCAGCGTGTCGGATTGGAATCTGGCTGCCGACGCGGCGGCAAGTTTCGATCGCGTCTATCTTGCCGGCGGCCTCGGCCCCGATAACGTCGCAACCGCGATACGAAAGGTGCGTCCATTCTGCGTCGATGCGTGCAGCAAATTAGAGTCAATAAGAGGAAAAAAGGATCCGAAAAAGGTCGCTGCCTTCATCGAAGCGGCGAAAAATGTTCTATGAATTTCGAGCCTGACAACAATGGATATTGGGGTGAGTTCGGCGGACGGTTCGTTCCCGAAACGCTCGTTGCGCCGCTCGACGAGTTGAACGACGCGTACCTTGCGTCGCGCGACGATCTCGAATTCCACGCCGAACTCGCAGACCTTCTGAAACATTATTCGGGCCGCCCAACATCGCTATACTTTGCGCGTCGGCTTAGCGAAGAACTTGGCGGCGCTCAAATTCATCTAAAACGCGAGGACCTGAACCACACCGGCGCGCACAAGATAAATAACTGCCTCGGCCAAATCCTTCTCGCTCGCCGAATGGGCAAGACGCGCATCGTCGCGGAAACAGGCGCCGGACAGCACGGAGTTGCGACCGCGACCGTCTGCGCTCTTTTCGGCCTGAAATGCATCGTCTATATGGGCAGCGAGGACATTCGACGCCAAGAACTGAACGTCTTTCGTATGCAGCTTTTGGGTGCGGAAGTTCGCGCCGTCGATACCGGTTCTCGAACGCTCAAAGACGCGATCAACGAAGCTCTTCGAGATTGGGTCTCGAATATTGCCGACACGTATTATCTGCTCGGCTCCGCCCTCGGCCCGCATCCCTATCCGCTGATGGTGCGCGAATTCCAAAGCGTCATCGGCCGCGAAGCTCGCCGCCAGATATTAGATACGGCAGGTAAACTGCCCGACCTTCTCGTCGCCTGTGTCGGCGGCGGTTCGAACGCGATCGGGCTTTTCCATCCGTTCCTCGATGACGAAAGCGTCTCGATGACCGGCGTCGAAGCGGGCGGACGCGGCACTGCACTCGGAGAGCACGCCGCTCGATTCGCAAAAGGCGCTGCCGTCGGCGTCCTGCAAGGCACGCGGAGCTACGTCCTTCAGGACGATGACGGCAATATCGCATCCACACATTCTGTTTCGGCGGGGCTAGATTATGCCTCCGTCGGTCCCGAACATTCCTATCTTCGCGATCTCGGACGCATAAAATACGATTCCGTTACAGATGC
>DAORTR010000042.1:0-17469 GCA_035432765.1 Pyrinomonadaceae bacterium | reverse complement strand
TGGGGTTCGTTCAAGACCTTGCGATCGACGGCGGCAAGGTGTCGTTCAGGATCGTGCTGACGACGCCCGCGTGCCCTGTTAAAGAAGAAATGGAATCGCAGGCGCAGGAGCTTGTTTCGGCGATCGAAGGCGTAACGGAGGTCATCGTAACGATGGACGCCGAAGTGCCGAAGGGACGCGGCATAAAAGACAACGTTGCGGTTCCGGGCGTCAAGAATATCATCGCCGTCTCAAGCGGCAAGGGCGGCGTCGGCAAATCGACGGTCGCGGTGAATCTCGCCGTTTCGCTCGCTCAGAACGGCGCAAAAGTCGGGCTGATGGACGCCGACGTTTACGGCCCGAACGTCCCGCTGATGCTCGGCACGGGTTTCGAGCAGCCGCCCGTCTTCAACGGCCAGCTTATCCCGCTCGAAGCGCACGGCGTGAAGATGATCTCGATGGCGCTGCTCGTTCCGCAGGACAAGCCGATGATCCTTCGCGGGCCGATGCTGCACGGCATCGTACGCCAATTTTTGACCGACGTGAATTGGGGCGAACTCGATTATCTCGTCGTCGATATGCCGCCGGGAACGGGCGACGTGCAGCTAAGCCTGGCGCAGCTCGTTCCAGTGCAGGGCGCGGTCGTTGTAACGACGCCGCAGGAGGTTTCGCTCGCGGACGTACGACGCGCGGTGAAAATGTTCGAGCAGGTGAATGTTCCCGTCCTAGGCGTCATCGAAAATATGTCGTACTTCATCGCTCCGGATACAGGGGCGCGTTACAACATCTTTGGCGAGGGCGGCGGCCGCAAACTTTCGGATGAATACGGGCTGAAGTTCCTCGGCGAAGTGCCGATGGGCATTGAGGTTCGCGAAGGCGGCGACAGAGGCATTCCGGTCGTCATTTCGGCTCCCGGTTCGCCGCAGGCCGCGGCGTTCCGCAAGGTCGCCGAAGAGGTCGCACGCGAGATATCTATCGAGGCAATGAAGCCGGAACTTACGATCCTATCGAAAGCACACTGATCTCTTGAACACGATCAAGAGATCGATTCGAGCTTCGAGAGCATCTTTTGATACTTTTCCGCTTCGGCTCCGATGAGGGCGCCCGCATCTTTTAGTTTCTCGAAATAGGGTTTCGCGAGTTCGAAATTCTCTTTCGCGGACTTGATGTTCGCGGGCGTCTTGCCTTTGGCGAGAGCGGCATTGCCAAGCCCCGCGTAGATGTCGGCGAAATACTCGTCCGCTTGTGTCTCGGCCGAGAGTTGTTTGGCCATCGAGAGTGCTTTCGCGTAGTGTTCGACCGCTTCATCCGTGCGACCTGCTTTCAAAAGGTTGTCAGCAAAATATGTCTGGGTCGAGACATAGTTGCCTTTTGAATAGTTGTAGCTCGGATCGGCTCCGTAAACGTCGTCGTAGATCTTGATCGAGCGGTGATATTGCTCGAAGCACTCTGACGTTTTTCCGGTTCTGCAGAGCGATTCTGCGTAGTTCCCGACGAGCGTCGCAAGGTTCATCTTCGAGAGGTTGTTCTTCGGATCCTCGGCAACGATCTCCTCAGAGAGGGCGACCGCCTTACGGTTGTATTCCACTGCCGGCTGCACCTCCCCGACCTCGACCTGGACCGCGGCCACGCGACCGTACATCATCGCAAGATTGTACTTGGGTTTTGCAGCGTCCTTGTTCTGCTCGTACATTCGCTCGACCGCGGGCAGAGCGTTGAGCATATGCTGAAGCGATCCGGAATAGTCTCTCTTTTGATAGGTAATATCTCCGAGACGAACTTCGCAGGCCGCGACCGCCATCGCCTTTTTCAGGTCATCGGGATCGGCGGCAAGGTCGGCCTTTGTCATCGCAAGGGCGGTCTGCTGTATCGCAAGAGCTCCGTCGTAGTCGGCAAGCTGTTCACGCACTTGGCTCGAACGATTGTAGCTGTCGATAGCCGCTCCGCGGTCATTCTCGACGCCGCGACGCTCTGCCTCCTGCGTGTACGAGACGGACTTGTCGCAATGCCCTTTCGCCTCGGTAAAACCACCTAAGGCCCAAAGCCCTTCGCACATACGCATCTCGCCATTGCGAATCCCGATGAGATCTTCGACATTGTTCTGATCGGCGTCGAAAAGCTCCTGCCTGATCGCAAAGGATTTGCGATAGCTCTCGACGGCGCCTTTCGTGTCGCCGAGGCCAGAGTATCGGAACGGATTGCCGAGAAGATCGCCGATCTTTTCATAGCCCTCAGCGATCTCGCGTTTTAAGCTCGGTTCGGCGGTGCCTTCGGCGGCAAGTCCGTCGAGGTATTGCAGGGCGTCGGTTACCATCTTCTGCCGGATCTCGGTCGTGCCTGAGATGGCCGCGATCCCGTCGTAATACTCGAATATCATACTGCGGGCGAGTGCGCGCACTTGTGCAAAACGCTGTTCGGCCATATTTCGCTCGCGATTGGCGACCGTGTATTGCCAACCTGTAACGCCCGTCGCCGCGATCAGCAACGCAGCGGCGACCGAAACGCCTACGGCTCCGGTTCGGTGACGCCGAATGAACTTTTTCAGCCTGTAGGAGCGCGAATCTGCCGTGGCCGTAACAGGCAATCCGGCTTGAAACTTGCGAACGTCCTCAGCGAATTCCTCGACCGACTGATAGCGGCGATCTTGCTCCCGACGCAAAGCTTTTAGGACTATGTTGTCGAGATCGCCTTGGAGCCGTTTCGGCTCGACGCCGGTCGCCTCGATCCTTGCCGTCATTCTCACGAGCGGATCCTCGCCGCCGCCGGTCGCCGGCGTGTCACTCGCCGTCTTGCCCGATTCGCGGGTGCGCGCGGCGGTCGATGGCCGCGGGGGTTCGCTGGAAAGGAGAAACTGGATCAACTCGTTCGGTGCTTTGCCCTTCGTGTCATACGGGCGCGCGCCCGTGAGGAGTTCGTAAAGGATCACGCCGAGGCTGTAAACATCGGTCGAGGTCGAGGTTGCCTTTCCCTCGATCTGCTCGGGCGAGGCGTATTCGGGCGTCATCACGCGAAACTGCGTAACGGTCGCTTCGTCGGTATCGGAGCTCCAATCCGGCGAGAGAAGCTTCGCGATACCGAAATCGAGAAGCTTCGGCTCGCCGTCTCTTGTAACGAGGATATTGCTCGGTTTCAGGTCGCGATGAACAACGAGATTGCGGTGCGCGGCAACGACGGCCGAGCAAACTTTGCGAAACAGCTCAAGGCGCTCGTCCAGGCCGTATTTCTCTGCCGTGCAAAATTCGCGGATCTCGCGGCCATCGACGTACTCCATAACGAAGTACGGCAGCCCGTCTGGCGTTGAACCGCCGTCCAACATTCGAGCGATGTTCGGGTGGTCGAGCGCGGCAAGGATCTGGCGTTCGATCAGAAAACGCTTGAGGACAAGCCCCGTGTCCATCCCGCGTTTAATGAGTTTTAGGGCGACCTGCTGCGAAAATCCTTCGCCCGCGTGATGGGCAAGATAGACGGTTCCCATACCGCCGGAACCTAGTTTCTCGACGATCGTGTAATCGTCGATCGCGGTGGGCATCTCTTCGGTATCGCGGTCGGCGCGAGGCGCGACGACCGGCTTTTCGATAAAATCCTCGGCTTCACGGTCAGCTTTTATCAGGCGCTCGACATCTGCCCTGACAGATGCGTCAAGCCCGTTGAGAAACGCCTGTCGATCGTCGGGCGGCATCTCGCCGACCGCAGCGAACGCGTCCTTTATGAGTTTCCATTGTGCAGAGTCCATCGTCGTCTACAAACACTACGCGAGAATTCATTCGATCTTGGCTCACTCGCCTTTTATCCGATCGAAAAGCCACGCGCGGGCCGAAGCCCATTCCCTTTTTACGGTCGCAGGAGAGATCTTCAGCACCTCGGCCGCCTCTTCGATAGAAAGACCCGCGAAATATCGGAGTTCGACGACGCGGGCCTGATCGGGGTCAAATTTTTCGAGTTCGCATAAAGCGGCGTCGAGATCGAGCAATTCCTGGTCGGCCGCGATCGTAATGCCGAGCGAATCGTCGAGCGGCACCTTTTCCACATCGCGCTTCTTCGATCGGCGCGCGCGGGCTGCGTCGATGAGTATCCGACGCATCGCCTGGGCCGCGATCGCAAAGAATTGGCCGCGATTCGCCCAATCGACGGTCCGCTGTTCTGTCAGTTTGAAATAGGCTTCGTGGACGAGTTCGGTCGTCTGCATTGAGGCGTCGTACTCGCGGTTGAGAAAGCTGCCGGCGAGCCGCCGAAGTTCGTCATAAACGAGCGGGAGCAGGCGGTCGAGAGCTTCGCGATCTTTCGCGTCGTCGCTAGTTCCGAGTTCGTTTAGCAGGAGGGTAACTTCCGTTGCCATTGAGGCAATATTTTAGCATAAGAAAAGCCTCGGGCGAGCAGAATTTTCCCTTTATTCTCAAACATTTATAAGCCTCCGCTCGGCGGCCTGAAACAAATGAATGTCTTGAGGTCGTGAGCCGATATCGCGAAATTTTTCGCGTATTGGTGTGAAGCCCCGATCGTCGCGCGGATATGGATGCCGCCGACAGGCTAATGAGCTTTGGAGGAAACGTAAATCGATATGAAACGGATATTCATTTTACTGCTTGTACTTGCTTTCACTTCGACCGCCGGCTATGCCGATTGGAAACTTTCGCAGAGAACGCGAGGGGCGGGACAGAAGACCGGAATGATCTCGACCATCTACAGCAAGGGCGTTCGGATTCGAACCGAGATGAAGATGGATCTCGACCCTGAGACCGAAGCTGCGATGAAGCAGATGGGCTCGATGATGTCGGGAATGATGCCGGAAATGCCGGTCAGCGTTACGCAATGCGACCTAAAGCAGGACATTTTCCTGAGCGAACTGAACAAGCAGTTCTATATCGACTATTACGATTGGTCATCCGCTCCGCCGGAGAAACTTGCGCGTCGCGGAAATCAAAAGATCACCATCAAAGGCACCGTTACGATCGATTCGTGGTTCGTCGATTCGGGAAAACGACAGAAAATGTTCGGCCTGGACGCAAAATGGGGAAAACTTACGCAGACGATCGAGACGTCGGCGGACGCCTGTCAGCCGTCGGAGCCGGCAAAGATGGAACAGGAAGGTTGGTTCGTCGTGCTCTCGCTTGAGTCGCAATCTTGCCCGACTCGTCGTCCGCCTCCGGCAACGGGCGGTTGTATGCCGAAACCGATCTTCAAACGGACGACCATGCCCGGCTATATGCTCACGGGAACGATCAAGTCCTACATAGGCGGCAAACTCGCCGGCACGACCGAGGTCGAAACGCTTGACCTCTCGAAGGCGACGCTCGATCAGTCGCTCTTTGACGTGCCGAATGCACCGTGGCTCGAGGTCGAGTCGATGGAAGCATTGACAAAGAAGCAGAGAAATATCGATACGTCCGCCAAGACCGTTTTCAAGGACGGCAGCAAATCTCAAAAAACGATCGCGATCGACTATTTCTCAGGCAAGGCGAACAAGGTCGATCAGGATGCGTTGCGAACATACATTTCGAGCAAGGTGAGCTCCGTAGGAATGAGCGGATATTTGGTCTCTTCGTCTGCGGACATCGCGGGCGGCAAGTTCGCGAATGTGATCGGCGTCGAGATCAAAAAGACCAAGGAATCCGGAGCCGCGAAAATCGGCGGCCTCTTCGGTAAGATCACCGGATCGAGCGACGCGGCCGCCGCAGGGAAAACTTCGGCGGAGATCGTAGTCACGCTCTACGGAAGTGACGGAAAGACCGTGATCGCCTCAACGCCTGCCGCTGCGGAGGTCAAAGGACCGATCGAGGACGCCGTCAAGGCAGCGATCGACCAAGTAATAAGCAGCCTTCTCGCGAAGGCAAAGTAAACGGAGGCAGTATGAAGAAAATCGCGCTCTCGTCGTTGATCTTGCTCATTCTCTCGATCGGCGCTTTCGGCCAACCGCAGCGTCGAGGCGGCCCGCCGATCGTTCGCGGTCCGGCGCCTGCGCCGAAAGTTAAGGTCGTTCCGGTCGATGATCCGCTAAATGATTTTGCGAAGAAAGGCTTGCCGAGAGCATACGTCTTCGGCGGCGATCCTGACGCTGCCCTCGCACGCAAAGCGGCGACGCTCATCCTGAGCGATGACGAGAATTCCCTCTCGGCGCTCATCGGCGCGCTGCAGCTCGCCGGGTTTCATATCATCGACGAGGATCAAAAGATCCTCTTCAAACCTTCGCAGGCGAACGGCACGGCATTCTTCGACTATGAGGTCGCGGGGATGCTGCGTTCGAGCAAAATGGGCTTTGCCTCGAGCCTTGAGAAGTTCGGTACTGTGGTAAAAGGAAATTCTGCGGTACTCAAGAACGTCGATATTGCCGGCAAAATGCTGTCCGACCTAAAGGCGGCGAGGTCGAGCAAAGACCCGCAGAATAGATTCCTCGCCGAACTCATCTTTGCGCTCGGAAATGGAAACGCCGGCATTGCAACGCCGCAAACGAACATAAATATGCTGCAGATGTCGCTGATCGAACGCCGTTACCTCGGCGATCTCGCGGCGGCGTATGAGGAAATGGCGGGCGGCGTCTCGCTTTTCGAGAGAGGCCGCAACCCCGGACTTGACGTCAAATTCGTGAACGCGAGTTTTAACGGACTGCCGTCGATCTTCGTAACGCGAAACGTCGCGGCGGATGATTCGCCGTGCCCTGCCATAGATACTGCCGCGGAGGCTCAAGGGTACAAGAAAAAAGGCGAAAAGATCATCAAGATCTTCGGGTTCGAGCATCCGGGAAAAGCGGCATTAGACGACTATTTTAAGGATGCCGCCAAGGGTGTCGAACTTGCGAATACGATCACTTCATATCTCAAGCTTATTGCTGCGAATCTCTTCATCGAGATCGAAGTTGATGTCCCGAACGCGCCGATCGTACGTACAAAGAGCAACCAATATATCGACCGTGCTGAGGAACGCACGATCACAGCGACATTCAAACGCTACTTTCCCAATTCTGCTCAGATCAACTGCGTCGCGAAGGTCATTAAGATGGCGACGGGTGCAGAACTGGACGTGCCGGAAGAAGGCGTTCTAAAGGACGTTCCCGTGAAATGGGAACCGCTAGACAGAGCTGAGGTGTCGCCATTGTATATGGATGCGGTCGATCGGAAAAATTTAGATCTTTCTAAACAGATGACCGATGACTCAGGCCAAAATAAGGTCAAGGCGACAGGCAAAGAACAGCGGAAAGATCTGCGAAAGATCGGCGTTACGCCCGTGCCGAAGAAAGATCGCTGGCGGGTCGCAGTTGCGACCGAGAAAATGGATGCGAACAAGGACATTCCGAAGATCATTTGGGGTTCGCTCGACATTAAGAGCGGTAGTATCATCGGCTATCTTATCGGCGTTATACCCGACGTTCTCGCAAAAATGGCGCTCAAGACCTATCGGGTCGATATTCCTGTAAAAGATTGGGAACCGTGCAGCGAAGATTGGGGCGGAACTGTTCACTACACCCGCAACCTTCGCAAGACGGAGGTTATCAAATCCGGCCGCACGCCTGGAATGAACTCCGCCGGCGACGGCGTTAAGACCACCGATATTCACGAAGACGTTCTCGTAACGCTGAATCCGCGAACCGCGGAAGAGATCGCTGCCGGCGCCGAGAGGAAGCGGGCGACCTATTACGTTTACGGCTACTACACCACAAAATTCGAGGGCAAACGCGAAAACGATCCGTGCTGCGGGAAGACGGAAGGCAGTTACACAACATCATTCGTTTCGGGCACGGACATCACTTTTGAGAAGCCCGACTATACGTATTCGTTCGGGATGAATTTTTCGGGCGGCGACAGCGACTACCAACTCGGATTCCGGCTCGACAGCGGCCCTATCCCATCGAAGGTGCACGACTACGAACGCGTTGACGAAACGACTTGCAACCTTGAAAAAGGACACGACGATAACTCGGAAAGCACCGTCTGGATAAACGCGAACCTCGCTGACGGACGCTATCCGACGATGTATCTGAATGACGGTGTCGAACTCGTTGGCAGCAAGCAAACGCAAGGCGGGGACGGTTCGACGATCGAATGGGAATGGGAACTTTCGCGTTGTAAACAAGCGCGGCGATAGGCAGCCTTTTCAAGCCTAAAAGGAGATACATATGATGAGATACAGGATCTTGGCGATCGCAACGCTCATATTGGGTACGGCCGTCTTTTCGACTGCCCAAACTTATAATTCGAACTCCGGTGGATGGAATACTGGTTACGGCACGGTGTACGGTTCATTCGGCCTCGCGATGGCGACGCAGAATATCTACAACACGATGCAGATGCAAATGCAGCGTTCGATGATGCGGCAGGCGATGATCAGAAAGTGGGGTAAGGCCGCCGTCGAGAAAGCCGAGCGGAACGCTTCGGGACGATCGACCCAGAGCGCCGCAAGCTCTCCTTCGCGCGCAGCGTCCGGCCCGGTTGTCGAAGCGCCGCGCGTCCCGAAAAATTACGGAAGATTCATAGCCTCGGCGGGCATTGATACGCCGAGCGTATTCGCGAACGCCTTGGGCGAAAATGAACAGGAACGCGAACTCTATAAAAAGATCGTTTCAGAATCGATATCGCTTTTGAATTCCGAGGCCGCGAAAAAGGGCTGGAAAAACGACATCGCCGGTGCAATGACGATCTTTATCCTAACCAACAGCATTCTCTACAACGATACGGAAGATCCCAGCGACGAGTTTGCTCAAGCTCTCTACGACTCTGTCCAAGCGTCGATCGACGAACTTCCGGAATTCGAAAAACTCGCGAACAAGGATAAACAAGGTCTCTACAACACGCTCCTTGCTCTCTCGGGCATACCGCTTACGTTCTATGCCGACGCCAAACAGCGGAACGATCCCGATGCGATCGCAACCGCACGAAAGCTCGCGGGCGAAATGCTGAAGATGGTGTTCAAGACCGAACCCGAAAGGCTGCGTCTGACGGCGAAGGGATTTGCGGGCGGCTATTGAAACAATAAGCGGATCTTCAGTGTGAGCCGAAATTTTGCGTAAATTCGCGTAGTGGTTCGTAGGAAGTTTATTCAAGCAGAAGCAGGAAAAGATGAAACGATCATTTATTGCACTTGGTGTCGCGTTGCTGTTGGCAACCGTTGGATACGGACAGACGGGAACGCTCGCGCAGCCTCCGGCACCGTTTATTTATCAGGGGAAATTGACACTCGCGAACGGAGACCCGGCAAACGGCAACTTCGATATGGTCGTGCAGATCTACAGTGTCGCTTCTGGCGGCACTCCGCTCGCGGAGGTTGACCTGACCGACGTGCCAATGGCGAACGGCGTTTTTTCGATACCTATTAGCTTACCGGGCGATCTCTTTAGCTCGCGTCCGACGACCTTCCTTGACCTTCAGGTGAGTCCCGCAGGAGCGGGTAATTATACGCAGCTCTCGCCGCGTCTTCAGATCGGCTCGACGCCGTATTCGCAAGCGTTGAGCTGCGTAGTATGCGTTAACAGCGACCAGATCGTTTCGGTTGACGGATCGAAGATCACAGGCACCGTCGCTAATGCCTCGAACGCCACGACAGCGACGAGCGCGACATCAGCATATACGGTTACGGGCATCGTCGGGATCGCGAACGGCGGCACGGGAAGCAACGTTAAGAATTTCGTCGATCTCGCGAACACGCAGACCGTCGGCGGTAACAAAACATTCACCGGAGTGCTTAGCGGAAACGGGGCGGGATTAATAAATGTTCCCGGCACGCTAAAATGGAACGTCAGTTCTGCAGGCTCCGTTCAAGCTCAGTCAAACAACGGCTACGTCCTAACGAACGCCGCGGCCTCGACGATCTCGCTGCCCGCAACGCCGGCGGTCGGCGATGTTGTTCGAGTGATAGAGAAAGGGACGGGCGGATTTACGGTCGCAATGAACTCTGGCCAGTCGATCTTGGATTGGGCGACGACGCACCTGGAAACCTCTTGGACACAGCAATACAGCGTCGCTTCATCGGGCAGCACTACTTACTGGACCGGAATTGCATCATCAACTGACGGCGCGAAACTCGCAGCCGTAGAATATCCCGGCATAATTGCGACTTCAACCAACAGTGGTCAGACCTGGACGGCGCAAATGCCTGACGATACCCGCAACTATACCTGCATCGCTTCGTCGAGCGACGGAACAAAACTGATCGCGGGCGTGGAAGGCGGATTCTTATACACCTCGATAGATTCGGGAGCGAATTGGACGGCCAGATTTAGCGACTCGAACCGGACCTGGTATTCAGTTGCCTCATCCGCCGATGGTACCAAGCTGGTCGCCGCCGACAACCACAATATTTATACATCGATAAATTCGGGCGTCAATTGGACGTCCCGAATGAACCCTAATAAGATCTCGCGCGTCGCTTCATCGGCCGACGGAACCAAGTTGATCGCCGCTGTGCAGAACGGACACGTCTATACATCGACAGATTCCGGTGCAGCGTGGATCGACAGGCTGAGTTCAACATTCAATCAATGGCAAGCTGTCGCCTCAAGCTCGGACGGTTCGAAATTGGTTGCGGTCGAAAGTCCCGGAAAAGTTTGGGTATCGTCGAACTCCGGCGCAACTTGGACGGCGAATACGCTCGGACCGTCGGGAACGAATACATCGTGGAGCGGCGTGTCGATGTCTTCGGATGGAACGCGGATCGCGGTTACTGCCGGCGGCGTGGTCGGCGGAGCAGGCGGACTGGTTGTTATTTCGTACGACGGCGGCAATTCGTGGACGCCGACCGGCATCGGCACCGTATGGTCAGCGGTTGCGGTCGCCGGAAACGGAACTCGAATGGCTGCTTCGATATTGGACAACGACTACAACAGACTCTTTTCCGGGCCGATACAAACGATAACTGTTGTCGATACGATCACGGGCATAAAAGATTCCGCCGTTGAACTTGTCTATCTCGGCAGCAACCAATTTGCGATGGTCAGTTCGAGCGGGATGACGATCCCGCCGCATACGTATCGCGGAACGGCCACATCGAGATAAAGGAGACGAAATGTTCAAAGGCCTGTTAACAACACTCTGCATTTCTTTGGCGGTCGCCGCCTCGTCCGATGCACAGTCGCCGCCGGCGGCAACAAACGCGCCTCAGTATGTGATCCAGAAACAAGTGATCGCAAGCGGCGGCGGAACGATGACCTCGGCAACATATACGGTCGAGAGCACGATCTCGCAGCCCACGGCGGGCATTCAGGAATCGACCGAGACCGACACGGCTTATGTAGGATTCTGGATACCGGAAATGCTGTCGCCGACGGCGGCATCCGCGACCGTAAGCGGACGCGTCATCACGCCGACAGGACAAGCCGTCGCGTTTGCCCGCCTTACGCTTACCGATATGACGGGCCACAATGTTACAGCTCTCACGGGGCAGTTCGGCTATTTTCGATTCGAGAACGTTCCGTCTGGACAAGCGTACGTTCTCAGCATCTCGTCAAAACAATATCACTTCGCTCAGCCGGCAATTATGGTCAATGTCGGCGAGGATGTGACGGACGTGGTCTTCACGTCGATCCCATAGTAATTGGCGTCCCTTTTTGGCCTATAACATCACATCTCGTTCGGAGGTTGTCTTATATGAAGAGATCATTAGGTTTGCTGGTTACTCTCCTATTCGTAACATTTGTTTCAGGCCAAACGGCCGCTGATGGCTTTCAGGCGAATGCGAACGCGGGCGTCTATAGGGTCGCAAACTATAAGGGCCAGATCTATCTCGCGGGTCAGCAATTCACACAAATAAACGGCGCCGCAAGGTTCGGCGTCGCGCGTCTGCTGAACGATGGAAGCCTGGACACATCGTACAACCCCAACCCGAACGGCGCTCTTCAGGGAATGGCGACGAACGGCACCAAGCTGATCGTCGTTGGGAGTTTCACCTCGATCGGCGGCGGACCCTCGGGCGGGATAGCGCGTCTTAACTACGACGGAACTAACGACGGAACTTTCACCGCATCAATCTCGTCGGCCGGGCCGATCGCGGTCCAGGCTGACGGTAAGGTTCTCGTCGGCGGACACTTTACAACGGTCGGCGGCCAGCCGCGCAACCGTTTGGCACGATTCAACGCGGATGGGACGCTCGACGCGACGTTCCAACCGAACGTCGATAATGCGGTCTTCGGCATTACGGTCCAGCCGGACGGAAAGATCCTGATCTGCGGACAATTTCAGAACGTGAACGGCGCAGGCAGATGGGCCTTCGCGAGACTCAATGCCGACGGCTCGAACGACAGTTCGTTCGCGGTCAACGCAGGGTTTCCCGGAGCGAATGGTTCCACATACGAATCTGTCGTACAGGCTGACGGGAAGATCGTTGTCGCAGGAGCATTTTCGCGTTTCACCGACGGCAATGTTGTGCGGAGCAATGTTGCGCGGCTAAATGCGAACGGTACCCTTGACGCGTCGTACGCTCCAAGCTTCGACGGCCCGGCTTACGGCCTGCATTTGCAGAGCGACGGCAAGATCCTCGTGGGCGGCGGATTTCAAACGATGAACGGAGTTTCGCATCAACGCATCGCACGCGTTAATCGGGACGGTTCCCGCGACGCATCGTTTACGGCTTCGGCGGACAATATCGTTAATGACATTGCGGTCGCGGACGACGGAACGGTTCTCTTCTGCGGTAGCTTTACGACCGTCAACGGAACGCCGTCGATCAATCGCATCGCGCGCCTTTATCCGGACGGCAGTTTGGACGTTCACTCCGTTTCCATGGTTGCCGGCGGGCTGCTGAAGACGATCGTCTCACTGCCGAACGGGATGGCTATGCTCGGCGGCGGATTTACGTCGGTCGGCGGAGCGTCGCGGCAAGGCATGGCACGCGTCGGCTGGGCGGGCGGCAACGATCCGACCTTCGCAAACCCGCAGTTCACGGGCGGCCAAGTAAATTCGATCGGCGTGCAGCCGAACGGACAGTTTATCGTCGGCGGCGAATTCACGGGCGCCGGCGGAACCGCACGCCCTTACTTAGCGAGATTGAATTCGAATGGAACGCTCGACGGAATTTTCGCGCCGACATTCAATTCAGGAGGCTGGATCGGCGCCGTTGCTCTACAACAGGACGGAAAGATCTTGATCGCCGGGAACTTTACGACCGTCAACGGAACAACGCGAACACGTCTTGCGAGATTGAACGCGTCAGGTTCGCTCGACACCTCGTTTGGCGATCCGAATATCGATTTTTACGTGTCTTGTATCGCCGTCCAGGCGGACGGCAAGGTCTTGGTCGGCGGCGCGTTCGAGAACGCGGGCGGGTCGGCAAGGACCGGCGTTGCGCGCTTCAATGCGAACGGCACGCTCGATACCGCATTCAATCCCGTATTGAACGGCGTCGTTCACGAACTCCTAGATATTAAGATCGATCAGAACGGCAAGATCGTTATCGCGGGAGCATTCACAGGTGTGAATGGCGTGTCGATGACGAATATTGCGCGTCTGAATAGCGACGGAACACGCGATTCCGGATTTGTCAATCCGAATCTCGACGGCGCTGTTTACAACGTCGCGACCACCGCATTCGGAGCGATGTATATCGGCGGCGGATTCGACAACGCCGGCGGTGCTCCGCACGCTAAATTAGCGATGCTGGCCGGTGACGGTACCGTAATGCCGTCTTTTCAAAATACGACGGCAAATGAACGCGTTTTCGCTATTGCGATAAGAGAGGACGCGAAGGTGCTGATCGGCGGCTTTTTCACGTCTGTGAGCGGCACGGCACGAGGCCAATTCGCCGCGGTCCGAACTACGCAGCCGTCTATCTACGAATTGACGATAACGCCGACTCAGATCAGTTGGTACCGCTGGTGGTACGCCGCGCAGGCAACGCGCGTCGTGTTCGAACACTCGACCGACGGCGTCAACTACACGCCGCTCGGTTCTGCGACAAGAAGTTCGGCCGTTTGGAGCCTGAGCATTCCCGGTGCGCTCAATACCGGATTTGTTCGAGCTAGGGCCTATTACGGCGACTTTTCGGAGCGAGGCTCGTTCCACGAGGTCGTAAAGACCGTTTACAAGGCGGTCAACCGCTCGGCTCCGTTCGATTTTGACGGCGACGGCAAGACGGACCTTTCGATCTTTCGCCCCGGACCGGGCGAGTGGTGGTATCAGCGTTCGAGCGACGGCGTCGTTCCGGCGTTCCAATTCGGCTCGGCAACAGACAAGCTCGTACCGCGAGATTTCACCGGCGACGGCAAAACGGACGTTGCATTCTGGCGGCCTTCGGACGGTTATTGGTACGTGCTCCGCAGCGAGGACGGCAGCTTCTTCGGCTTCCCGTTCGGCGCGAACGGCGACATCCCCGCACCAGCCGACTACGACGGCGACGGAAAGGCGGACGCAGCGGTATTTCGTCCGGCAACCGCGACGTGGTACATAAAGCGTTCGAGCGACGGCGGAACGACGATCGCGGGATTCGGAGCAAATGGCGACAAGCCTGTCGTTGCGGATTACGACGGCGACAACAAGGCCGACCTAGCGATCTGGCGTCCGTCGGTCGGCGAATGGTGGATCCAACGCAGCAGCAACGGCTCGACCTTCGCGGTGCAATTCGGCCTCACGACCGACAAACCCGAACCCGGCGACTATACGGGCGACGGCAAGGCAGATGTCGCGTTCTGGCGGCCTTCGACCGGATTCTGGTACGTGCTTAGGAGCGAGGATCTCTCGTTCTTCGGCTTCCAGTTCGGTGCCAATGGCGACGTTCCGGTCGCGGGTGATTACGACGGCGACGGTAAATTCGACGCCGCGGTCTTCAGGCCTTCGGCAGCGACATGGTTCGTCAACCGCTCGACCGCAGGGTCGTACATCCAACAGTTCGGCGCCGGTTCGGACACGCCGATCCCGAGCGTGTTCGTGCCTTAGAAAGGCGCCCAAAATTCTGAGACGCATAGACGTCCTCCTTGGCGGTTCGCATGGCGAACCGCCATTTTTTTTTTGTATTGCCTGCAGACCTTGCTTTTTTTCACGGTTTTCTTATAATATTGACTTTGTCGTAAGGATTCGTCTGCGAGGCGTATCTGAATCTATACACGGGAGAATTTATTAACTAATGTCAGCAGTTGCAGCACCAAGCGTCGAGTTGAACGTAACCGCGAATGCGGCCGAAGAGATCAAGAAATTTATCACGGCTGAGGAAGATCTGCCGGACACCGCCGGACTTCGCGTACGGGTCGTCCCGGGCGGATGCTCCGGCTTTCAGTACAGCCTGAACGTCGAGGAAGAATCGCGATCCGGCGATCTGCTCGTTGACGCACACGGCATCAACTTCTTTGTCGATATGTTCTCAGCTCAGTACCTGAACGGCATCACGATCGACTATACGACGAATATGATGGGTTCGGGCTTTACGTTCGAGAATCCGAATGCGTCGGGCGGCTGCGGCTGCGGCACATCCTTCTCGGCCTAAACGCAGCAGAACACAGTTATTTCAATTAGAAGCTGTCCGCAATGGGCAGCTTTTTTTGTGCGCCGTCGAGTCTCGAACTTCGCGGCCTCTGCGGGAAACTCTTCGGCCGTCCTAGCTCTGCGGGAACCTCGTTCGCCTTCGCTTGAGTGGGACTCTCATAATGCTTCCCGCAGAGACGCGAGAAACGCAGAGGAGAAAACAACAGGTTTTTATAAGTAACTTCTACGACGAAAGCTCATGGCAAGGTTAAGACCCGATCCTTTGCCGGTGATTCTTACTCTCTTTCCGGCTCTGCGACTCTGCGGGAAACCAGCGCAAGTGACGCGGAGAAGAAGAGTCACAAATATCTTCTTTTTGTTGGAAATGACGGCGGATTCGACCTTTCTTTTCACATCCGAGACAACTGAAGGTTGGGCAAGAGGCGCTGGCGGCGAGTAGGGTTGACGGCGGGCGTCTCGCCGGCATCTGTGCAAAAACGTGTTTTTCGGGCTTGCCAACCGCCTTTTCGATACGCAATAATACTTACTGCGGTCGATATTTCGGCTTTCCACAATGTTTTAGAGCGGCCGCGAAATAACAGAAAGTCTTGGGAAAAGGCACCGCATTGGCGGTTTCCTATTAATAGGCAAGTTAGTTCGTGCCTTCCCCGTTTCCCGCGATCTTCCTGGTGATAAACAAAAATCGAGAGGAAAAACCGTAGATGAATTTTAAGAAGTTATTCTTGCTATCGGTATGCGCGGCGGTTGCCGTAGGCATTTCGACAGCATCGACCGCAGCACAAGGCAGAGACCGCGTTGTCAAACCGACATCGAGTCAACCGACGAACCTTCCGCCCTATGGCCCTTCTGCAGCACCTGTCCAAAGAACGACTTCTTCGCGTCCGACCCTCTCAAGCCCGATAATTCTCGTAAAACCGCAGCCCGCAGCTCCTCTCGTAAAGAAGACAGCGTCTTCGCGTGCAGTAAATAACTACACGTCCGCACTTACGGCCGGCCGCACCGCGTACAGCGCAAGCGTCAGCGATATGATCTATCAGGGCGTTATGTCCCGTTGGGGCATTCCATATCGATACGGTTCGACGGGCCCGAACACATATGATTGCTCTGGGTTCGTATGGAGCGTATTCAATGATGCGGGAATCAACTTCACGCGTGTAAGCGCACGTTCGCTGTGGTCGCAATCGGAACCGGTATATGGCGACGACCGCTTTAAGTTCGGAACGCTCGTGTTCCTGAACGGACTTGGCCATATGGGCATTGTCGCGGACGAGAACGGATTCTTCCACGCTTCGTCGAGCAAGGGCATTACTTATTCGCCGTTCAAAGGCTATTGGGAGAACCGCATCGTCGGATTCCGCCGTCTGCCTGTCGAGGCAACCTCCGCTGCGGACATTCATTAAGTTCTCAAGAAACTCAAAGTTCAGCAAAAAGCCTGCCGCACGAACGTGCCGCAGGCTTTTAAGTTTTGTTCCCTCGAACTAGCCGATGAATCCCGGCCGGATCGACGGATCTTTTACCTCGTAGATCGCCGCGATCTTTTCGATCGACACATACGCAACGCGTTCGTCCTCATCGCGTAAGAACACGACGCCATTCTCAACATTCACGATGTCGCCGCGGAAATTAACATTCGTCTGGCACGCAACATCGACTTTTTTCCCCATCAATTGCTTGAGTAATTCTTCCATTTTCAACTTGTATAAAAGCTCCTAAATTCCCTTCGTCGAAGCCGCACGTCCGGCCGACACCCAACGGCTTGTGTGCCGAGTTTCGTTCGCGGCGGCGGCGGCCGCATTTCTCTTTTGCAAGAATAAGGCTGCGGCGATGATCGCGGCGTCTTGCGTTTCGCGGTCAGGCTCGGCGGCCTTTCGCCGTTCCATAAAGCCGTTTATAAATCCTGTATCGAGGTCGCCGCGAATGAACACTTCGTCGTTCATTACCTCTCGAAAGAAAGGCAGCGTTGTCTTGATGCCGTCAACCTGATATTCGAGCAACGCACGACGCATACGATCGATCGCCTCGGCACGGTCGCGTCCGTAAACTGCGAATTTCGAGATCATCGGATCATAGTAGATCGAAACCTCCGCACCCTCGTAGA
>DAORTR010000041.1:0-18438 GCA_035432765.1 Pyrinomonadaceae bacterium | reverse complement strand
TTTTCAAGACATTGGCGAACTTTGAAACTTCCGTATGCAATTCCCGATAGCTGAGCCGGCGCTCTTCGCCAGGTTCGCCTTCCCAGATGATCGCGGCCTTATCTCCGTGAGTTGTAAGATGTCGGTCGAGGCAATTGAACGACGCATTTATCGTCCCGCCCGAGAACCACTTTGCGTGAGGCGGCTGCCAGTCAAGCACCGTTTTCCAAGGAGAGAACCAGTCGAGTGCCGCGGCCTGCTTCGCCCAAAAGGCGGGCAGGTCGGAGGCGGCGTCTGCGTAGAGTTTCTCGTATTCTTCAAAACTCTTTACGCGCGCATCTTTCGAGAATTCTGCGGACGGCGGGAAGACGCGTTCTTCGCTAAGAACGGATTCGATCGTTGGTTTGTCTGGCATATCAAGAAGAGTATAAAACATCTGCGACTGCTTATGCCTAAGCCGCTTTTGCACAAAATTCGCTTATGCCATAATCTTTATGCGTTCACTCTCTCGTTTCACGACAAAATATGCCGCTTCTTGAGATGCACGACATTCAAAAAGAATTTCCCGGTGTCCGTGCGCTCGATGGCGTGAGTTTTACGCTCGATGCCGGTGAGTTTCACTCGCTTGTCGGCGAGAACGGTGCGGGAAAATCGACGCTGATGAAGGTACTCTCAGGCGTCTATTCTGCGAACGAATTTCAAGGTCAGATCGTCATCGAGGGCCAAGGCGTATCGTTTTCGGGGATACGCGATTCTGAGAATGCGGGCATTGCGATCATCTTTCAGGAGCTCTCGCTCGTCAAAGAGCTGAGCGTTGGCGAAAACATCTTCTTGGGACGTGCCCCGTCTAGGATGGGCATCATCGACTGGACCGCGCTCTACACTCGCGCGTCGAAGCTTCTTCTGGAACTCGGCCTCTCGATCGATCCGCGTGCAAAGGTCGGCTCGCTGGGCATCGGCCAGCAACAGCTCGTTGAGATCGCAAAAGCTCTCTCGCGCAACGCTCGCATTCTCGTCCTTGACGAGCCGACCGCAGCCCTCACCGACACTGAGGTCGAGACGCTTTTTACGATCCTCAGGGACCTCAAGGAACGCGGCGTAGGGATGATCTACATTTCGCATCGGCTCGACGAAGTTTTCCGTATGAGCGACCGCATTACCGTGCTGTGCGACGGTCGCACCGTTGCCTCGCATATTGCGAGCGAGACGAGTAAAGACCGGATCATTGCCGAGATGGTCGGCCGCGAAGTTACGGACATTTTCCCCGAAGCAAAGCACGATCTTGGCGATGTCGTCTTACAAGCGAACAACGTAACGGTGTACTCCGTCGATGAGCCTGGTAAGCGGATCGTTAATGATGTTTCATTCAACGTACGCTCCGGGGAAGTGCTTGGGATCGCAGGACTTATGGGCGCAGGCCGCAGCGAGTTGCTCGCCTCGATCTTTGGTGCATGGCAAGGTAAGCATTCTGTGAAACTGGAACTCGACGGCCGCCCGATCACGGTCAGAACCCCGCGGGAAGCAATTCGTGCGGGCATTGGTTTCGTCACCGAAGATAGAAAACGTTATGGCCTGATCCTTGACCAAACGATCCTCGACAATATGACGCTTGCCGCATTGAGGAGGATTTCGGGACGCGTGCTAACAAGCAGACAGAACGAACGTCGTGCCGCCGCCGAACCGATGCGTTCGCTGCGGATAAAGGCTCCGTCGGTCGAGACAGTTGCCGGCACCCTCTCCGGCGGCAATCAGCAAAAGGTCGTGCTCGGCAAATGGCTTCTTACAAAGCCGAAAGTTCTATTCCTCGACGAACCGACACGTGGTATCGACGTCGGCGCAAAACAGGAGATCTACGCAGAGATCAATAAGCTCGCTGAAGCGGGTCTCGCGATCGTGCTCGTTTCAAGCGAATTGCCGGAAGTTCTTGGACTCTCGGATCGCGTGATCGTACTTCACGAAGGTAAAAAGACCGGCGAATTCACAAAGGCGGACGCGAGCGCAAGACGCGTGATGGCGGCGGCGACGGGCCACGGCCTCTCGTAAAACAACCATTTCAAGATGAGCGACTCAAAAAGCATACTTACGAACCGGGCGGCACTTCGGGCCTACGCGATGATCGGCGTGCTCGCGGCGATCTGGATCCTTTTCCATATCATCACGCCGAATCATACATTTCTAACGCCGCGAAATCTGTCGAATCTGATGACGCAGACCGCCGTTACGGGCGTTATCTCGGTCGGGATGCTGATGGTGATCGTCTCGGGTCAGATCGATCTCTCGGTCGGCTCGATCATTGGCTTTGCCGGCGGAGTTGCCGCCTACTCGATGGCAGAAATGGGCTATTCGATGACGGCCGCAATAATTGCCGCCGTCGTTATGAGCACCGCGATCGGGCTTTTCCAAGGCGCGTTGACGGCGTATGTGAATATTCCGTCCTTCATCGTTACGCTCGGCGGCCTGCTCGCTTGGCGGGGTGCGGCAAAATGGCTACTTGGCGGAAACACCATCCCAATTTCGGATGAAACGTTCAAGGGTATCGGTAACGCGAATCTGCCGGTCGAATACGGCTGGGGCGTCGCAGGGCTTTTGGTCGCTATCGTACTTTTTGCCGCTTATCGCAGAGCGTCAACTGCCGCCGGTTCAAGCGATAGCCTTGGTCGCGAACTTCTCAAGGCCGCGCTTCCGGCGGCAGCGATCGTCGGCTTCATCGCAATAATGAACGCATGGCAAGGCGTGCCCGTGCCGGTCGTGATCTTTCTTTGTATCGCGTTCTTGGGTGTGTTCATCACAAGATCGACCGTGTTCGGACGTTATCTCTACGCTATCGGAGGAAATGCGGACGCAGCGCGTCTTTCGGGCATCAACAACCGCTGGAATGTGCTGAAGGTCTTCGGCGTCCTCGGAGCATTGACCGGGGTCGCCGCGCTGATATTCACAGCGCGCGTCGGCAGCGCCCTTCCCGATGCCGGAACGCTAAAGGAACTCGACGCGATCGCCGCGTGCGTCATCGGCGGAGCATCGCTTGTCGGCGGCCGCGGAACCGTCTTCGGCGCTTGTCTCGGGGCCTTGATAATGGCGAGCCTAGATAACGGAATGTCACTTGTCGGCGTTAGCGATTTTATGCAGGACATCATCAAAGGCTCGATCCTCGTCATCGCCGTCGGGCTAGATATGGCCGGGAGAAAGCAGAGCTGACAGGTGGACGATCGGCGATCGTTTTCCGCCGATAAAGCTCATCGTCCGCGAAGGCTGGACGAAGTCGGGTTCATTGATGCTGTGGCTTGCTTCCTTTTGGTAAACGCAGCTTTCGATGAAGGCTGCGACCTGTTCATCACCCGCGCCTGAGCGGACGAGCGAGCGAAGATCGTGCTCCTTTTTTGAGAAGAGGCAGGTGCGTATCTGTCCGTCCGCCGTTAACCGCACACGCGAACATTGCCCGCAGAACATATCTGTCACCGGGGCGATGATGCCAATCCCTCCCGGAGCGCCATCGGCAAAACGGTATTTCCAAGAAGTTCCCGCCCCGCGTTTTGCCTCTTTGAGTACGAGCGGAAACACTTCGCCGATCCTGTCCCGCATTTCGGCGCCCGAGACCATTGCCTCGCGGGTCCAGCTTTGCTCCGAATCGAGCGGCATAAATTCGATAAATCGCATTGTAACGTCCCGCTCGCGTGCGAAACGCGCGAAATCCGCGAGTTCGTCATCGTTCCTGCCGCGAACGATCACGGCATTCACTTTTACCGGTTCGAATCCGTGCTTTTTCGCCGCGTCGATCGCCGCAAGAGCTCGGTCGAGCGCATCAACGCCTGTGATCTCTTTGAAGCGTTCGCGTTGAAGGCTGTCTAGGCTCAATGTCACGCGGTCTAGGCCTGCCTTCTTGAGCGCTTCGGCAAATCGCGGAAAATCATATCCGTTGGTCGTCAAAGCGATGTCTTTGAGTTGCGGTTTGAGTGTGGCAAGTTTCTCGACAAGCACCGGCACGTCGCGTCGAATGAGCGGTTCGCCGCCGGTCAGGCGTATTTTCTCGATACCGAGCGAAACAAAAATGCTCGATATATGGAAGATCTCTTCGAACGATAGGATCGTCTCTTTGCGGGCGAGTGCGGGCTTGCCGCTTGGCAGGCAATAAAAACAGCGGAAATTACAGCGGTCGGTCAGCGACAATCTCAAGTCGCGGATCTTGCGTCCGTATTTATCGCTTAACGCCATAATTCAATCATAGCGTTTACCGGCCTTGAATGTTAGTCGCTAGAGCTTGAGCATTGCGTTTAAGGCCCGAAAGTTTTGCTCTTTTTATCGCGCTCTTACGGAAGCGAACGACGTATTCTTCGTGTTCGAGATTTGCGATCGCATCGAGCGAAAGCGAAGTTGCGAGTTCACGTGGTTCGAAACGCGGTTCTTGGGTAGGTTTCTCGAACCTATTCCAAGGACAAACGTCCTGGCAAATGTCGCAACCGTAGAGCCAGCCTTCAAGGTTTGCAGCGATCTCTTGCGGCATCGCTTCATCGCGAAGTTCGATCGTCGCGTAAGATATGCATTTTGCCGCATTGACAATATACGGCGCCGTGATCGCACCGGTCGGGCAAGCGTCTATGCAGGCCGTACACGAACCGCAATGATCCGCAACGATCCTGTCGTCATACTCAAGATCGATATCGACAAGCACCGCACCTAGGAACACCCACGAGCCAAGATCCATCGTAATCAAATTCGAACTCTTGCCAAGCCATCCGATGCCGGCCCGCACGGCCCAGGCCTTATCCATGAACGGCGTCGTATCGACGCAGATCTTTGTTTGAATGTCGGGTGAGATATCAGTCATCTTCTCCACGAAATCCTTAAGCTTTTCGCGAAAAACGTCGTGATAATCATCTCCCCACGCATAACGCGAGATTTTTCCTTTTCCGTCGGAGGCGGCGTGTTCGTGCGGCGTGTAGTAGTTCAAAGCGACAGCGATCACGGAACGACAGCCCGGAAATAGAATCTGCGGATCGGCCCGCTTTTCCGGTTCGCGTTCGATCCATGCCATCGAGGCTTGGTACCCGTTGGCAAGCCACTCACGAAACCGCTCTTCCTCGTAAGGAAGGCTTTCGGCGCGGACGATCGCGACGCGGTCGATGCCCGCCGATATTGCAAGGTCCTTTATCTTTTGAGAGGTAAGCTGCATCGGTTACGTCCAGTATCGCATAGACGCGAAAAAGCAGGCTCGAAAACGGAAAGTTTCCGCTTTCGAACCTGCTCGATGCATTTTCCGGCGGTCAACGCCCGAAAAGGTTAGAAATTCAGCTTGATGCCGAATTGGAATTGCCTCGGATCGTACGCCGCCGTCGCCGAGCTATAGTATTTTCCGCCCTTCTTCTTTCCGTACGCGTTAACTGCCGTATAGAACGGGTTCGCCGCCGCTTCGTTGAACCGATTGAAGAGATTGAAGCCCTCTGCGATCAGCTCAATATTGAAGCGTTCGCTGAACCGGATACGACGCGTGATGCGGGCGTCGAACGACATATAGTTGTGCGTAATGCCCATATTGCGGCCTAAGTTGCCGTTCGCCGGAAAGACGCCTTGGAAACAGTTCGCTTCTATGCCGGTAGCACAAAGACTGCCGTCAGAACGCACCGAGGGCCTCTCGTTCGTGCTCTGGAAATCACCGTTCGCATCGCCCGGGGCGATGATGTTGAACGGACGACCTGAACTGATCTCGAGGATCGGCGAGAAGGTGAATCCGTGAAGGAATTTCTTCCAACTGCCTTGCGAACGCCAATTCTCAGGGGTCGAGAACACGCCGCTGAATACGAAACGATGACGCTGATCGAACAGTGAGTTAGAGCGTTCCGCACGGAAATTCGTATTGTCCTGCGGCTTGAGCAATGTCTGAAGGTCGGACGAATCGTCGATCGAGTGCGACCAAGTGTAGCTCGCATAGAACTGCATTCCTGTCGAAAAGCGCTTCTTCATCTCGAGGTTCAATGCGTTGTAGGACGAGTTGCCGTCCGAAAGCTGGGCGTTCACATCCGCGTACGGATTGATCGGGCCCGGCGCTCTTACGCTGCCGGCAAGCTGTGCGTCAAAGATCGTCTTATTGACGAGGCCTCCCGTAACGGACGAAACAAAGAAGTAGTTCGGCCCGAGACGGCGGAAATAATCTGCCGCGATCGGGCTCACGAACCTCAGCCCCGTCGAATTGTTCACGGCGATCAGACCGGGAATTACAACAGTAAAGAGAGCGTTGCTCGCCGTCGGCATCGGGAAGAAGGCGGCCATCGACAAACTGGTCGGAAAACACGAGGGCGCATTTGGCGTCGCGGTGGTGCAGCCCGGGAATGCCGGATTGTTTGTGGCGAATCTGCGGAAATTCTCCCGCATATTGTCCGTGTTGACCGTATTTACGTCCTGCGGATGGCCGAGATGATGGGCATTCACCATGATGTAGCTCGCCGAGACGCTCATATTCTTGCCGATCAAATGCTCGACCGATAGGTTCGCTTGCACTGCTTCCGGATATTGGAAGTTCTTATCAATGTTGAGCGTGAACGGCAGGATCGGGCCAAATCCCGTGAATGTTCCAGGGTTGAACCGCTGGTAGCCGTACAGGTACTGTGCCGACGACGCGACACCAGGCGTTACCGCGGCACCGCAAATCGCAGGATTTGAACCCTGCACGCCGCAGACTGTTCCTTGGAATACCTGGAAGGCGTTGAACAACCCGGTCGGCGATGGGCCGCCGATCGGCAGGAGCGTTGCCTGCTGCTGCTGTGATCCGTCACCGATATTTGAGTTGAACGAGACGGCGAGGAGCGGATGATCGTAGAAAATGCCAAGGGCACCGCGGACAACCGTCTTGCCGCTGCCCCAAATATCCCACGCAAAACCGAAACGCGGCGCCCAGTTGTTCTTATCACGCGGGAAGCCTTGCGTAACGTTCAACGCATCCTGCGCCACCTGAATATCGGCCGGTGACAAGGTAATGCCGGTAAGCGGATCTTTGAATCCGGTTGGAGCATACTCCTTCGTAAACTCGACGTCGTAGCGAAGGCCGTAGTTAAGAGTAAAATTCCGCCTGATCCGCCACGTGTCCTGCGCGAAGAACGCAAGCGGCTTGTTCGTCAAGGAACTGTTCGGATCGCCAAAACCCTGCAGGAATGCCGACGGGAAGCCGAGCCCGTAGGTTTGGATAGGCGTGAAAGCAGGCCCTGTGCAACCCGAAATGAGTGTACTGCAAGCCTGCTGGCCGAAATTGAAAAGACCGGGGAAATTAAGCTCGAATTTCGCGGTTCCGTAAATGGTGCCGAGATCGACGCCGAATTTGATCGTGTGATCCTTTGGTGCCCATGTAATGTTGTCGCGAACCTGTATTCGATTCTCTCGTCGATCGACCGGCGAGAAAGGATTCGAGCCGATAAAGCCGGTTCCGGCGATCTGGTGAGCGATACTCGGTACCGCCGAATCGAACTTAGCGTCACGTCGTCCGAAATTAATGTAGAACTCGTTGAGCATATTCCTCGGCAATACGCTCGTAAGCGATGCGCCGAAGGAAATATCCTTTATCTGCTGGATGCCGGTTCGGGAATAATCGTTTTGTCCGAGCGTCTGGTTCTGCGATTCATCCTGAATACCGGTGAGCGTGCCCGGATTGTAACCCGCACGAATGCTCAGGTTGTTATTGTTATTGATCACCTGGTCAAATCGCAGCGACGTAAACACCGAGCCCTCCGAGACCGGGAAGATCTTTTGAAGTTGATTGAGCGGCCGGAACGCCACGAACTGCCCAGCCGCATTTCGCGTTAGCGGTACCGGAGTTCCGGAGAGAATAAATCTCGGACCGATGACCGAACCTTGCGGTACGCCGAGTCCGGGAAGGAAATTTATCAGAGTACTGCCGCCGTTAAGTGCCGTCTGCGTACCGGTAGAGGCAAGCTGTGCGTACGCGATAGCCTGCGACGGGCTCGTTGGGAGCGTGGCTTGGATGAACGCTGCCTGCGCCGCCGTTAGGCCGTTAAACGTCTGCGAGACGGGCAGGAACGGCGCTCCGATAGTTACGCTCGATGTCGCCCCGCCGACAATATCGCCGGTAAAGAAACCTGATTCGTGACGAGCGCGGCGTTCGACCGATACGAAGAAGAACGAGCGGTCGCGGGCGATCGGACCTCCGAACGTGCCGCCGTATTGGGTTCGCGTGTAAGCCGGCTTCTTGTTCGGATCGCCGTCGATGATCGGGGCGAACGCATTGCGGGCCTGGATGCTCTTGTCGCGAATGAATCCGAAGACATTTCCGTGGAAGTTGTTGCCGCCGCGTTTTGTAACGACGTTCACGATGCCGCCGGTCGCGCGTCCGAATTCCGGCATATACGAGTTCGTCGTCACCTGATACTCCTGCACAGCTTCCATCGAAACGGTCGTGCGCGCGGCGTTGATCGAATTATCGGTAAAGTCGGCACCGTCCACCTGTACGAGGGTCGAACGCCCGCGTTGACCGCCGATATTCAATCCCGAAGTCGGCGCCGGGCCGATCGGGCGGCCGTTGTCACGTCCAACGGTCGAGATCGTTAGCGCAAATCCGGTCGCACTACGCTCGTTGATCGGAAGATTCTCAATGCGGACCTGCTCGATCGTGTTCGAGACGGTTGTGCGGGTGGTTTCGACCAGATCGGCATCGCTGCCCGAAACGGTAACGACCGTATCCGGCGCACCGATCTCGAGCTTTACCGTAAGGTCCGCTGCCTGGCCGACGGTCAGTTTAACCGGTGAAATAACTACCTTTTTGAAGCCTGATGCCTCGGCCGAGATCTCATATTGGCCGGCAGGGAGGCCGATGAGCTGATATGAACCGTCGGACTTACTGACGGTCGTGCGTGTCGCTGCGGTCGCGATTTGCTTTGCGGAGATAGTTGCTCCGGCGACAACTGCTCCGTTCGGATCGACGACGGTACCGGAAAGGTCCGCAGCGGTCGATTGGGTTTGTGAAAACGCCGTTGCGGCAAATAGGCAAACCGCGAATGCAGAGGCAAAAATACGCATTGCCGTCTGAAAGGCTCTGGACGGATATGGGGTCATTTGAGTGTGTCTCCTTATGTACCTCAGAATTTTAATGCTTCAAATCTGTTTGGGAACGCCGTTTACGCCGACATTATTGGTTCGCGCCGTTCCGAGAAACGGCCGTGTAGGCGAAAGTTCCCTAGATGGACTTCATCCCGCAGGGAACGCATTTGCGACAACAGCTTTTGAAAGAAAAGATTAACTTCCGAAGTTTTACTCCAAATACGGGATTTAAGCAAGTAAAAAACCGCTGTTTCTGCGAATTAAATGAAAACAAAATACGGGCTTAGCAGTTTTTGCCGCGCGCCGTACAATATGTTCGGTATCGCGAGCCGGAGGCAGCCCAAAATATGCGGATAATTCCGATTTCTATCCCAACACCGTTCTATGTCGGCGACGTCAATGTTTATCTGATCCGCGAAGATCCGATCACGCTTATTGACGTCGGCCCGAAGACTCCTGAGGCCGAAAAAGCGCTTGCGGACGGACTCGGACGCGAAGGTCTGTCATTCAAGGACATTCGGCGGATCGTTCTAACACACTCTCACGAAGATCATTGCGGCCTCGCAAAAAAAGTGCGCGATCAGGCGTTGAACGCCGAGATTTTCGTGCACGAGTGGGAAACGGGCCATCTCTTCGGCCGACTCGCGCAGGATGAACATCGCGATCTGCTGCTCCGCGGTGGTGTTCCTGCGAGCATTTTCGATGAGATGCAAGTGCTGTATTCTGAGATCAGCTTGCTGACAGATTCCCTCAGCGAAAGCGAGTACAAGCCGCTGCGGGACGAAATGGAGCTTGAATTCGACGGCGGTTCCCTCACCGTTCTGCACACGCCGGGACACACTCCGGGTTCGTGCTCACTTTATCGTGCCGCCGACCGAACGATCATCTGCGGCGACTGTGTGCTGAAGCGGATCACACCGAACCCGATGCTCGCGCCGGATCCGCACGACAGGACCAAACGTTTTCCTGCACTTTCCGAGTATCTCGTCTCGCTTGCGCGCATCCGTGCGCTTTCGCCGACTCTCGCATACGGCGGCCATGGCGAGCCGATCAGTGATTTCGACGAAATATTTCACCGATACGTCCGTTCGATCGACGATCGCCAAAAAAAGGTGATATCGCTGGTTGGCAGCGGCGCGTCTGCGTTCGAGGTAGCAAAGAAACTCTTCCCGGACTCGTTCGGACACGGGGTTCATCGCTTTCTGGCAATTTCCGAAGCGATTGCACATCTCGATCACGCTCACGGCAACGGACGGCTCTGGGTCGAGTTAAGTTCGGGCGTCGAGATCTACACTCCGGCCAAAAACGTCTCTGCATGAATAAGTTCTCCGGCTCTAATGGAGTTCTCGGCAACTTTCTTGATCGCCGTAACGCCCGAAAATCCCGGGAAGCTGCTCAGCCGCTTTGAGACTGCGGAATCGATAACTCTGCGTCCTTCGTCATCGCCAAAGAGTTGAGCGATCGTGTAGTTCGAGCGCGCCTGGCCAAGAGCACCGCCTCCGACAGGTTCCCAAAAATGATCGACCACGAATCGCGCAAGCTTCTGCGAGATCGGCCGCCGCTCCAGTTCAAGCCTGGCAACTCTTGAATAGAAGTTCGTATGTAGCGACTCCTCTCGAAGTATCGCCCGCAGTATCTGCGTGAGTACTGGATGGTCGGCCTTCGCGATCAGACGGCGGTATGCCTGGCCCGTGGTCATCTCGTTGATCGCTCCGAAGATCATATGGGTACCCGTAAACCGCTTTCCGACCAAATTCGTCAAGGTAGTGATCGCGTAGGAATGGATCTTGTAAAAACTGCCGACCGACGACCGAACACGCTCATACCAACGCTCATCCGTGTCATATCCCAATTCGTTCAAAAAGCGATCCAGAAGCTGGCCGTGTACCAACTCTTCCCCACCCCAACGAGCCATGAACTTGCTAATGTACGGGTCACGCCCTGTCGGCGTCCGGCGAAGCTCGCGGTAGTACATATCCGTCAAACTCTCCACATCACGCATGTAGAAGAGCACCGGAACAAGATGCTCACGGAAAGGATACCGCCGCACGTCGCCCCAGTTGATCGAGGATAGGAATTCGGGCGTAATGCTCGAAGGTTGAGCCTCGTACCAGTTGAGAATGTCCTTTTTTGTTTCAAATGTCATAAGCCGCTTAGAACCGCCATCTGAGACGCCTCCGCTTATAACCTAAGTTCGTTGAATTGCTATTTTCGGTTTCACCCTCGAACGGGCGCGAATGCTATATTCAAAGGGTATGAAGTATTCTGTCTTGTTATTCGTCTTTCTATTGGTTTTTAGTGTCAATTTCCCAGCTCAAACCAAATCTCTGCAGGTCGATGGCGAAAAGCATCTCGCCAATATCAAGCAGCTGACATTTGGCGGCGAGAACGCGGAAGCTTACTTCTCGTCGGACAGCAAACGTCTGATCTTTCAGTCAAAGCGCGACGAGCATAAATGCGATCAGATCTATACGATGAATGTCGATGGATCGAACGTAAAACAGGTGTCCGACGGCGAAGGCCGAACGACGTGTTCATATTTTTTCAAGGGCGGAAAGAAGATCCTTTACGCCTCGACACGTGGCGGTTCAAAGGACTGCCCGCCGAATCCAGATTTCTCAAAAGGGTACGTTTGGGCGGTCTATCCGGATTACGACATCTATACAGCGAACGCAGACGGCAGCAACCTAAAGAAGTTGACCGACACGCCCGGCTACGATGCCGAAGCTACGATCAGCCCGAACGGCAAGAAGATCGTCTTTACGTCCGAGCGGGACGGTGACCTCGAACTCTATTCGATGGACACCAACGGCAAGAACGTAAAACGACTTACGCACGAACCGGGCTATGACGGCGGTGCATTTTTCTCGCCCGACAGCAAGATGATCGTATATCGCGGTTCGCACCCGACCGACCCGAAACTCATCGAACGCGACAAACAGTATTTGAAAGAACATCTGATCGTTCCGATGGTCTTCGAGATCTGGGTGATGAACGCTGACGGTTCGAATAAGCGAAAGGTAACAGACCTTGGCGTTGCGAGTTTCGCTCCGTATTTCACCCCCGACGGCAAACGGATCATTTTCTGCACGAACTATTTCGCGACCGATGGGAAGAAGCGGAATTTTGATCTTGCGATCATAAACATCGACGGCACGGGCCTCGAACGCGTAACGTTCAACGATTCGTTCGACGGATTTCCGATGTTTTCGCCCGACGGCAAAAAGCTTGTTTTCGGTTCTAACCGGAACGCTGCTACGCCCGGCGACACGAACGTATTTATCGCCGATTGGGTTGAGTAACTTCGTGTTCGATTCTTAATTCTTGGATCGAGAGGCCGCACAGGCCTCTCGAATGTTTTCCAGTTCTACAATGAAAAAACTTGACCTCCGCGTTCTATTTTTAACCATCGCATTGACGGCAGTCGGTATCGCCGCTCAGACAGCTCAGCCGCAAAAGGAAACCGCCGGTATTCGAAAGACGATCGAATATCTCGCGTCCGATAAACTCGAAGGTCGCCGAACCGGTTCGAAGGGCGCAAACCTTGCCGGCGAATACGTCGAAGCGCAGTTCAAAGCTGCGGGTTTGAAACCCGGCGTAGGCGGTAAGAGTTACAAACAGGAATTCCCATACGTAACGCACGTCGAGATCGGCCCCGCAAATGCATTCTCCGCGGCACGCAGCGCCGCAAACATCAAACTCGCAAGCGCCGATATCTCGCCTGTCGGATTCTCGCCGAATGGAACGATCACCGACGCACAGCTTGTATTCGTAGGGTTTGGCATTACTGCGAAAGATCAGAAATACGATGATTATGCTCGCGACGGTGCTCCGCTCGATGTAAGAGGCAAGGTCGTCATCGCGTTTGACGGCAATCAGGCCAACGACGATCCGCACTCTCCGTTTCGACGTTTTGACCTTCGGACGAAGGCTTCGATCGCGAAAGAAAATGGCGCGGTCGGATTGATCGTGATCTCGCGGGAAAAGAATTTTGCGGATGAGCGTTTAAGGAAACTCACCTTCGACCAAACGCTTGGTACGTCCGTCGTGCCGACGTTCATTGTTTCAAGAAAGGGTGCGGGCGATTTGTTCGGGCTCGATGCCTCGGGATTAGATAAGATCGAAGCTGATACGATCAAGGGTGAACAATGGCTTAATGACCCGAAAGACACGGTTCACTTCCGCGTGGAGCTCGTCCAGAAAACGGTCCCTGCGTACAACATCATCGGCGTGCTGCCGGGCATTGATCCGAAGCTGAAAGACGAAGTCATAGTAATCGGTGCGCATTACGATCACCTCGGACGCGGCGGCTCGGGCAGCCTCGCACCGAACTCCACCGAGATCCATCACGGAGCCGATGACAATGCATCGGGAACCGCAGCGATCATCGAGATAGCAAGAAACTTTGCCCGAGCGAAAAACAACGCCCGAACACTGTTGTTCATATCGTTCAGCGGTGAGGAAGAAGGGCTTTTCGGCTCGAATTGGTACGTAAATCACCCGACCCTTCCCATCGCGCAGACCGTCGCGATGATAAATCTCGATATGGTCGGCCGTCTCAATGAAGGCAAATTAACGATCGGCGGTATGGGCACGGCGTCCGAGTGGAAAGCGTTGGTCGAAAAACATTCGAACGACACCTCAGGCAAGCCGATCTTTCATTTGCAGCTTAGTGACGACGGTTTCGGCCCCTCGGATCACTCGTCTTTTTACGGTAAGAAGATTCCCGTACTTTTCTTTTTCACCGGCACGCACGCGGACTATCACAAGCCGTCCGATACTGCGGAAAAGATCAACTATGACGGCGAATACGAGATCGTGCGATTCGTTGAGCGTATCGTGAATGCCCTCGACGCTACCGCGACGCGGCCGACCTATGAAGTCGCTAAATCAGCTCCCGCGGCACGTACCGCATTCAACGTAAGCCTCGGCACCGTCCCGAACTATGCCGAAACATCGGACGGCCTCCACCTCGACGCTGTGCGGGACGACTCGCCAGCCGCAAAAGCCGGGGTGAAAGGCGGCGACATCGTGATCAAACTTGCGGGCAAAGAAGTGCGTAATATCTCTGATTATATGTTCGCTCTCGGCGAGATGAAGGCCGGGGAAACTTATGAGATAGTCGTACGTCGCGGCAACGAGACATTGACGCTGAAGATCGTTCCTGTCCACGCAGGCGCGAGATGATCGGCAAATTGCAGAAAATTATCAAGCGGGCTTGTTCCCAACAACATGGATGACGGATATTCCCTTTTCGAAATTTCACGGCTTTAAGAATGATTACATCGTCATTGAGCGAACAGCAGCGATCGGCGAGGATATTCCGCGTTTCGTAAAGATCATTTGCGCCCGCCACACGGGAGCCGGAGCTGACGGCGTCGCGCTCTTGACCAAACTTGACGGCGATATCGCAGACTTCGATTGCGAGATCGTCAACCCTGACGGATCTATCGCGACGTTCTCCGGCAACGGAACGCGATGCGCCGCCGCCTACCTCATCAAGAACGGGCTCTCGACCGGCGAAAACCTGCGTCTGCGGACTCGATCCGGTGTCAAGAGTTTCACGCTCCTGAAAAACGAGCAGGATATCTATTTTGATTTTGCCTCCGAGATCGGAAAACCAAAGTTCGCGAATGGCGAGATACCGATCATTACCGCTCGCGACACCGATGCTGTGGTCAATGAACCGATCCAGGTGGATGAATCGACGTACACTATATCGGCGGTTAACGTCGGCAATCCGGTGGCCTGTATTTTCGTGCCAGACTTCGAACTTGACTGGCGTGCCATCGGCCCGAAGATCGAGAATCACGAGCGTTTCCCAAGCCGGGTCAACGTCGTTTTTGTAAGGATCTTTGACCGCGAAAATATCGAGATACGCATCTGGGAACGCGGTGCCGGCGAGACGGCCGCCTCGGGGACATGCTCGGTCGGCGCCGCCGTCCTTTCGGCTCTTCAGCTAAAAACGGAGCGGAAAGTGCGTGTTCATTCGCCGGGCGGAATCACAAAGGTCGAATGGCGTGCGAATGACGACGAGGTCATCATTGTCGGAAGCGCGGAGTTCGTCTATTCAGGGCAGTGGCCTTCGGCAGCTAGTTTTACAGCCCGTAAATCTTGACTTATCGCGCGTGGCAATGGATACTTTTTCTCGCATCACCACGATCTCAAAAAGGCAGAACTACAAAATATGAAAATAATTGGTTTGCTACTCGCCGTATTCCTGCTGCTAGCCGTCGGCGTCTCGGCTCAGGATACGGGTTCTTCCACAACAGCGGCTTCCACGGCCAAAACGGAGAAGCGTAAATCGCGAGGCCAGGCCTTTCGCCCGACCAAGACGCAGATAAAGAGCGGCCAGCAGGCGCTGATCGACGCAAAGCTTCTTACCGGAGAAGCGACCGGCAAGTACACGGACGAGACGCGCGAGGCCATCCGCAGCTATCAAAAGGCCAACGATCTCGACGTGAACGGGAAGTTCGACAAAGCGACGCTCGAAAAAATGAACATCCCGCTAACCGACCATCAACTCGGTAAGACGTCCGAAAAGAAGGCGGACACCGGCAGTTCAGCCCGTGACGGACAGAAGCGTCCTGCTCCATTCCGAGCCACCGCTGAGCAGATCAAGGCTGCGCAAACGATCCTTGTCGGCGAAAAACTCTTTGCCGGATCGGTTGACGGCAAATTCACCGACGCTTTCCGCAGCGGCATCGGCGAGTATCAAAATGCGAAAGGCCTAAAAGAGACGAAGACCTTAAACGCGAGCACGCTCGACAAAATGGGCATTGCCCTGACGGACGAGCAAAAGGCCAACGTCGAAGCTTGGAAAGCGTATAACGAATCGAAAAAAGACTAAACCGAGAGGAAGATTTGATATGAAGCGTCTGCTATTTGGAACAACGTTCTTTCTCCTTATGGCAGGCGCATCTTTTGCGCAAAGTTCAGCCTCGGAATCGGCGATCCGCAAAGTAATGGACGCACAGGCCGCCGCTTGGAATAATGGCGATATCGCGGGCTATATGGAAGGCTATTGGGTCTCCGAGAAGCTCACGTTCGTATCGGGCGACACTGTTACACGCGGCTGGCAGGCAACCTTCGACCGTTATAAAAAGGGCTACGACACCCGCGAGAAGATGGGTGTGCTCACGTTTTCTGACCTAGAGATCACCGTTCTTTCAAAAGACGCCGCGATCGTCCTCGGTTCTTGGCATTTGAAACGCGCAAAAGACGAACCGCACGGCAAGTTCACCCTCGTTTTCCGAAAGTTCAAAGAAGGCTGGCGAATCACGCTCGATCATACGAGCTAACCGGCAGATAGGTGCATTTTCCGCCTCGTCGCATTACGATATAAGTCGTGAATATTCTCATCGTCCGTTTGAGCGCGATCGGCGATATCATCCATTCTCTTCCTGTGCTTGCCGCAATCAAACGGCATTTGCCGGAAGCACGTGTTTCTTGGGTCGCGGAACAGCGTTCCGCAGAGATCTTACGCGGTAATCCGCTGATCGACGACCTGATCGAGATCGATACACGCTCTTTCAAAGGCGGACGAACCATCGAGAATATTCTGATCGAAATGTCGCGCCAGGCACGCCTTATCCGCCGTTCAAAATACGATATCGCGATCGACCTCCAGGGCCTCATCAAATCTGCGGTCGTAGCCCAGGTCTCGGCAGCGAAAAAGCGCTGGGGATTTGACAAGAAGGGGCTGCGGGAGCCCGCCGGGCGTATCTTTTATACAGATACGGTGAAAACCGAGCCAAAGAGCCACGTGATCAGGAAGAACCTTGCATTAGCGGCCGCAGCCATCGGCTTTGACGCTTCATCTGCGGTCGAATTTCCGATCGCAACCAACGATGAACACCGGGCAGAAGCTGATGATCTTATCGCGAGAGCGGACGGCCGACCGTTTGTGATCTTGAACCCGGCCGGCGGATGGGTAACGAAATTGTGGCGTGCGGCCGATTTTGGAAAACTTGCTGATATGCTCGCCAACGAGCTTGCCCTGATGCCGATCGTCGTTACCGGTCCGAACGAGAGCGATCTTGCCGCTGTGGTTCGCGCGAACTCGCGGTCTAAACGAGTCATTTTTGCCGAACCGAGCCTAAAAGGCTTTTATAAGCTTGCGAAAAAGGCGACCGTCTATGTCGGCGGCGACACCGGTCCAACCCATCTCGCGATCGCCGCTGGGGCACCGATCGTCGGTATCTTCGGGCCGACAGAGTGGTGGCGGAACGGGAGTTTAATTCGGGATGATGTCTGTGTCGAACGCAACGATATCGACTGCCGCATAGATTGCCATCGGCGAACCTGCTCGAAGTGGATATGTATGGACATTCCGGTCGAAACGGTGTTTAACGCAGTAAAGAAGCGTATGCAGGCCTAAACAAAAGCAACGAATCGCGGCTCGATTGCGTCAATAAACATTGATACCAGTTGCGGCCGAATCCGTTATACTCATACTTGCTGTCATTCTAAAAATTCAGTCTCAGAGGAATATTCTTTTCGATGAACAAACCATTCGCGAGAGCGGCAAACCTCTTCCTTATCATATTTGCTGTGTGTAGTTTTGCCGCGGCACAGGAGCTTCCGACGGCGGAATCTTTTGTCGGCGAAAAGCTTCTTTTCGAAGGAAAGGTCAGCAAGATCATTCAGGGGATCGCCATCGCTGACGTCAAGTTCTCGTTCGACCGCGTCGGCGACAAGTTTCTGATCCGAGCCGACGCGAACTCAAAAGGAACTCTCGCCCGCCTTTTTCGCTTTTCGTTCCTTCAGAATTACGAAACTACGGTCGATCCGGCGACATTCAATGTGATCGCCACAAAGAAACACGACGTTCAGCGTGAAAGGATCCGCGACAGCATCGCCGATTTCAACTATGCAGAAAAGCGCGTAACATTCATCGAGAATGACCCGAACGAACCGACGCGCCCTCCGCGCCGTATCGCTTCTGACCTTTCGTCGCCAATGAACGACCTTTCCTCGGCCGCGTACCGCATCCGTATGATGCCGCTCAAGGTTGGAGACAAATTCAAGATCGACGTTAGTGATTCCGGCCTCATCTACTCGATCCCCGTAACGGTCGTTAAACGCGAAAAGCAAAAGACCGAGATCGGCAAAGTGTGGTGCTTCCGCATCGTTCCCGAGATTTTCGGTCCGAACCGTCTTATAGAGGGCGATGGAAGTATGACGATCTGGCTCGCCGACAACCCCCAGCGGACACCAGTCCGCGCGGTCGTAAAGTTCAAGTACGGCAAGTTCGACATACGCATACAAGACCCGAACGACGACTAAGATCTCCAAAAACCCGCACCTTTCTTGAATCTCGGCGTAAAGAACCGCATACTGTTTTATTGTTGTTCATATGCCGAAGAAAGCTGAAAAACCTACGTCTGAACTATCCGCAGTTAGCGCCGCCGATCCTTTTGA
>DAORTR010000040.1:0-18875 GCA_035432765.1 Pyrinomonadaceae bacterium | reverse complement strand
TCTCATCAACCCGAAAACTCCAGTTTAAACTGGTAACAATCAGGGGAGGTTTACAAAAACTCCTCCTAGAAGTAAAACAAAATTCCGTTTGGCTGGTGCGGAGAGGCGCGCTTTTGTAACGCTCTCCAGAAAAAGCTGTCGCTCGCGATAAAGCGGATCAGACCGGATAAGCGTCGATCTCCGGTAAAATGGATAAGGGCGCGCGTATCCTGCTTCATTCGTTCTAAAAACAAACAAATCTTAAACTGCAAGATCCGTGATGAATGGTTCGGTGTTTTTAGTTTGACGAAAGGAATTTAACGAAAATATAACTTGCTGTCAAGAGGCTTTTCGGTGTAATCGCAACCGGCGGTCAAATTGACTTAAGCTCCCTTGTCGCCGAAGATTAGCAAAACAGATCGATTTTTCGAGGTAATCTAATATGACTCAGAATTACGGCGGCAACGCGCCGCTCTCCTACAACAAATATCTGAAGGTCCACGAGCTTATCAAGCTGCAGGAAACCCTTTCGGAACCGACGAGCCACGACGAACTGCTTTTCATCGTCATCCACCAAACATACGAGCTATGGTTCAAGCAGATCCTGCACGAGGTCGATGCCGTACTCGGCTGGCTCGACGAAGGCCGCATCTTCCGTGCGAATCACAGCCTGCGCGGCGTGATCTCGATCGAGAAGATACTCGTAAAGCAGATCCACATCCTCGAATCAATGGCGCCGATCGGCTTTCTCGAATTTCGCGATAGGCTCAACCCCGCAAGTGGCTTTCAGTCGATGCAGTTCCGCGAACTGGAATTTTCTTCCGGCGCAAAGGACGAGAAGATCCTCGAAACCTTCAGGCATGACGAGATGGCGTACGAACGGCTTACGAAACGCTTCAATGCGCCGTCGGTCGCAGACGCCTTCTGGAGCCTGCTCGAACGGAATGGTTTTGCGGTCGCAACCGACGAAGAGCGCGTTGCCGCGATCGTCGAGATCTTGACGCATCCCGAAAAGTACGCCGAGCTTTATCTGCTCCAGGATCTGCTTATCGAGCACGACGAGTTGATCGCGAGTTGGCGTTACGATCACGTGCTTATGGTCGAAAGGATGCTTGGAATGAAACGCGGAACGGGCGGCTCCGACGGCGTCGGATATTTGAGGACGACGCTCTCGAAGAAATTCTTCCCGGAGCTTTGGGAAGCGCGGACGCATCTTTCCGTCTCGCCCGCCGGCGCCTCCGCGACCTAGGCGAAGACGGCGAATACTTCGTTCGAGAACAACATTCCGCGACGCGTGAGTCTTAGGCGATCGCCCGCGAACTCTATCAAACCTGCGTCGGCGAGCCTTGCGAGTTCGCCGGCGTATTTTTGTCTTAGATCGATCGACGTCTCTGCTTCATACTCGCTCATTGAGACGCCGTCCGTCAGCCGCAAACCAAGGAAAGCACGCTCGCCCGCAAGCTTTTCATCGCCGAGAATGTCACGACCCGCTTCGGGCGAAACGCCGCTCTCGATCGCAGCGACATAACCGGCAGTATCGCGGATATTCCACGAACGCGTCCTGCCGTCAAAAGAATGCGCCGACACGCCGAAGCCGTGAACCGGTTCGAGCCGCCAGTATTTCGTGTTGTGACGCGACGCAAAACCGGGCTTTGCAAAATTCGAGATCTCGTACTGCTCGAACTCGGTCGCCGCGATCCGGTCGAGCAGATGCTCGTACATCTCGGCCGCAAGTTCCTCGTCCGGCACGGGCCGTCGTCCGCTGCGGATCTGCTCGGCGAGAGGCGTGCCCGCGTGAACTTCGAGAATGTACAGCGACAGATGCTCCGGATCGAGCGTGAGAGCTTCGTCGAGATTCTGCTCCCAATCGGCGAGCGTCTGGCCGGGAAGGCCAATGATCAGGTCGAAGCTCACGTTCGAAAATCCCGCATCCCGCAGCATCTTGAAGGTGTTACGCGCGTCCATTGCATCGTGTCCGCGGGCAAGCAGTTTCAGATCGCGGTCGTTGAACGTCTGCACGCCAAAGCTCGCACGGTTCACGCCAAGCTCTCGATAGTCCGCGAGCGCTTCGGGCGAAACCGTCGCGGGATTCATCTCGACGGTGATCTCGGCGTCGTCCGCAATGTCGAACGTCGCCTTGACCGCGTCCAAGATCCGTCCAAGCTCGGCGACAGTGAGCAGCGATGGCGTGCCGCCGCCAAAATAGATCGTGTCAACGTCAGAACCGCCTGCGTAAGCGGGCGGCCGGTTCGACAATATTGAATCACCTACTGCAAACTGACCCGCCGCTGACGCAGCGGGTTCTGACTCGATCTCCCCGCAGAGAGCCTCGACATACCGCTCGACCGCGCCGCTGTCGCGATAGACGTCCGTCGCAAAATCGCAGTACGAACAACGCGACTTGCAGAATGGAATGTGCAGATAAACGCCGTCTGTCATCGTGGGTTGTATTCTAAATCCCGCGAAAGTCCGAGACAACCGCGCTACAATTCGACTATCCTCCGAGGACGGCTTTTAATGCAGCATCTATCCCACTATTTCTCGATCGCGGCGTTCGCAGTGCTGATCCCTGCATGGATCGTCTTTTTGGGCTTGTTCGTGTTGGGAAGAAAGCCCGCGGCTGCCCCCGACAGCAAACGCGCGCCGCAGTCCTTTGCCGGCCTTGCTCTGCAGGCCGTCGCGGTCGGTATCGTTTGGATGTTTTATCGCGTACCGTTCCTCTCGCCGCTCGTCGAAGGGCAGTTTCTGCTGAATATCGCGCTCGCATTGCTCGCCGTCATTCTCGTTGTCGGCGCGATCATATTTGCGCATTCCGCTGTCAAAGAACTCGGCAAACAGTTCGCTCTTCAGGCACGGCTGATCGAAGGCCACGAACTCATCACCACGGGCGTTTACGGCATCGTGCGGCATCCTATATACACAGCATTTTTTGCGATGATGCTCGCGACCGGCCTCGTGCTAAGCCATTGGCTTGCGCTGATCGCCGCCACCTGCCTATTCTTGTTCGGCACGCGAATTCGCACCGCGAGCGAAGACCGTCTCCTGAGCGACGCATTCGGCGAGGTTTTCCTCAAATGGAAAGAAAAGGTCCCGGCCCTGATCCCGTTCGTGAGGTACTAGCAGACAACCCGCATTCGCCGAGCAAGCAGAGGACCTGCGGATTCACCCATTCGTGGCCTCTCCGACCCCAAAAAGAAGGTCGCCACGAATGCACGAATCAGATTGTCTGAAAATCCCCGTCGCAGTAAGCTCTTCCTCTCCACGCGTTCTCGAAATTTATAAGTTAGCCGACAAGCCGCGCATGTCTGAGGTTTTCATTCGTGCATTCGTGGCCTCTCCGACCCCAAAAAGAAGGTCGCCACGAATGCACGAATCAGATCGTCTGAAGACCGACCGCAGATGATGCTTCCGTTGTCTTTCTCTCTAAGCGTTCTCGAAATTTATAAGTTAGCCAACAACCCCGCGTAAGTCTGAGGTTTTCATTCGCGCATTCGTGGCATCTTAGTCAAGCACTTCACCCAACGAATTTTTCCAAACGCCTTCGAGATCGGATACGGCCGCATCAACTACGGAACGCCCGTCGATCGTGAGCCGCAACGCATCTCCGGCAACTTTCCCGATAACCGCGAACGGAACTTCGCCGGCGGCAGACTTCACCTTTTCAAGGTCATCGGGCGAGAAACTGATGACGATCCGCGACGGAGTTTCGCCAAAGAGCAGCGCCGCGTCGGAAAGGCCGTCGCCCGCGAGCGTTATCTCGGCGCCGACCGCTTCGCGGTTGAGCGATGAAAAGCAGGATTCGGCGATCGAAACGGCAAGTCCGCCGTCCGAGCAATCGTGCGCGGATTTGAGAAGACTTTCGTCCGCGAGTTTCAGACACGCATCTTGGACGCGTTTCTCGAACGCGAGATCAAGCTTCGGAACAGCGCCTTTCGCCGCCATCTCGTCGAACGAAAGGCCTGCGATCGTCGCCGCAAACTCGCTCACCGAAAGGTCGTCGCCGTTTACGCCCAAGAGGGCGATGACGTCGCCATCCGCCTTAAATCCTTGGGTTACGAGCTTGCGAACGTCTTCGACAAGGCCGACCATTCCGATCACGGGCGTCGGCAAGATGCCGCGTCCGTCGGTCTCGTTATAGAACGAGACGTTGCCCGAGACGACCGGCGTTTCGAACGTCTCGCACGCTTCGATCAGCCCGTCGATCACGTCCGAGAACGAACGCATAACTTCCGGCCTTTCGGGCGAAGCGAAATTCAGACAGTTCGTAACCGCGATCGGCTTTGCGCCGACGCAGACGACGTTGCGAGCGGCCTCGGCGACCGTAAGGCACGCGCCTTCGAAGGCGTTCACTCCTACGTATCTGCCATTGCCGTCAAGGCACATTGCGATCGCGCGTCGCGTTTCCTTAACGCGAATTACGGCGGCATCCGCACCGGGCAGAACCGCCGTATTCGTGCGCACCATCGAATCGTATTGCTCATAAACCCAATGCTTCGAGCAAATGTTCGGCGACCCGAGCAGCATATTTAAGGCCTCGGCAGGGTCAGAACCGCCTGCGTTAGCGGGCGGCCAGTTTCTCGAATCAGATTCAACGAACTGCCCCCCCGCTAACGCAGGGGGTTCTGACATCGGCCGGTCGTACTTCGGCGCTTCGTCCGTTAACGCAAGGACGGGAAGGTCGGCTTCGAGTTTGCCGTTGTGAACGATCTTCAGCCGGTCGCCCTCGACGACCTTGCCGATCACGACCGCATCAAGATCCCATTTATTGAAGATCTCAACGACCTCTTTTTCACGCCCGGTCTTTGCGACGATCAGCATACGCTCCTGCGATTCGGAGAGCAGCATCTCGTACGCCGTCATTCCCGTCTCGCGCTGCGGCACCAGCGTCAGGTCGATCTCAAGCCCCGTGCCCGCACGCGCCGCCATCTCGACCGACGAACTCGTCAAACCTGCGGCTCCCATATCCTGAATTCCCTCGATCGCGCCGCTTCGCATCGCTTCGAGACACGCTTCAAGCAAAAGTTTTTCGAGGAATGGATCGCCGACCTGCACGGTCGGACGCTTTTCGAGAGCTTCTTCGTCGAACTCGGCGGACGCCATCGTCGCGCCGTGGATTCCGTCGCGGCCGGTTTTTGCGCCGACGTACATCACAGGGTTTCCGATGCCGGAGGCCTTGCCGAAAAAGATCTGATCTTGCCGCACAAGCCCTAGAGCGAACGCATTTACGAGCGGATTAAGGCTGTACGATTCGTCAAAAACGACCTCGCCGCCAACCGTCGGCACGCCGAAGCAATTCCCGTAATGGCCGATGCCCGCCACGCAGCCCTTCAGGATCGCACGATTTCTATTGACCGTTTTAGCCGAGAGATTCTCCCCTCTCCCGTCTCCCGTCTCCTGTCTGGCAGTAACCGGTCCGAACCGCAGCGAATTCATCGCCGCGACGGGACGCGCGCCCATCGTGAAAACATCACGCAGAATGCCGCCGACGCCTGTTGCCGCTCCCTGAAAAGGTTCGATGAACGACGGATGATTGTGCGATTCGACCTTGAACGCGACGCACCAATCGTCGCCGATATCGACAACGCCGGCATTCTCGCCCGGCGGAACGATCACACGCGGCCCGCGAGTCGGAAGGCGTTTCAGATGCACGCGCGACGATTTATACGAACAGTGCTCCGACCACATCACGCTGAAAACGCCAAGCTCCGTCAAATTCGGTTCGCGTTCCAAAAGGCCGCAGATCCTCGCATATTCTTCCTGCGTCAAATTGTGCTGCTTGATGGTTTCGGCTGTGATGTTTGATTCGCTCATCTAGGATACCTGTTTTCGGCGCTCGAAAATAAAACAGATACTTTACCGCGTTCGGGTGGTGAATGTCGAAGCAGACCTATGCGATAATGTCGAACCCGCGCGATCCGAATGGTTACGGCTGACCGAAATGTCCGCGTGTCGAACGCGCGGCAATTTTACGGCCTTTTCGCCGCTCCTTGTCACCCAGGCGGATACCTTCGAGTATGTTGTCCGTTCTCGGAGTCATTACGTTAAGGGCCTTATAGATCAACAATTTGGAGGAATAAATGAAGAAAACCGCAATAGCCCTCGTCGCTCTCGCAATGGTCACATTAGCGTTGGCCGCGTGTTGGAAACCGAGCGTGAACGCCGTCCCGATCACCGCACCTTGGGACAAGATGAACCTGCCCGTCAAAGACAACGCCGTCGTGTGGGCGAGCGGCGCAAAGGAGCTGAAAGTTGCCCTCAAAGCCGGGAAACCCGAGGTCGGCGAAGCGTTCCTAAAAGCTCTCGAAAAGACCGGCTGGAAGATGTCTGCCGCGCCCGATATGCGTGAAACATCGCATTTCTTCGAGCTTGCAAAGGACGGGCAGAAGCTGAAACTCGAAGTCTATGATTTCGAGAATACCGGCGTGATCCTCGAACTCGAATAACCTAAAAGGCTACTTCACCGACGGCAATTCCCGTCCACGATACACAAAAACGGTCTCGCGAAATTCGTCCGGTTTTACCGTATCGACCAACGCGGGGCCGTTCGGGCGCAAAGCTTTTAGTATCGGCTCGAACCCTTTCTCGGACGCGTCGAACTGCTCTTTTCCGCGATAGCGGGTGATAAGCATTAGGTCGAATGCGCCTGAATTTTCCGCGTCCGCAGGCAGCATATCGAATGACGCGATAACATTCTGTTTCTTTGCCTCCTCGCGAAAGAACTTCCAATTATTCTCGTAATAATACTCGGCCTGCTTCGCGTTCCCGTTCTTGAATTTTACAAATTCGATGATCGTGTAGATCGGGGCCTCGGTCGATGCGATGACCTTGTTGATCTCGGCCTCAAGCGTCTCGGTGCGAAACCGACCGTTCCGCTCATAGACCGTGAAGCCGCGTTCATCTTTGATGACGGTCAGCGGCAGATTCCCCGCCCATTTTTCGCTAACTGTGCGATACGCCTGATTCTCCTCATTCTCGTCGCTTGTCTTGAGCAGATACGCGGGCATCTCGGAGTGCATTTCCGCGAGGAATTTCGGCACGTCGCGGCCGATCTCCGCCAGATCGTCGAGCGAGACGGTAATGAAATCTACCTTCGCTCGGTATTTTTGATGAAGCTTAATAAGCTCCGGAAATTCATCTCGGCAAGGGTCGCACCACGTCGCCCAAAAGTTTATGACCATCGGGCGATTCATCGGCCGAAGCACCTTCTTCAAGCCGGCGGCATCGATCTTTAGCACCGTCGGGCCGACGCGCTTTGTCGGAACATTGCCCTGCGCAAAAGCGCCCGAAGCAAATAGAAGAACGGCCAGAACCGATAAGATACGAGTGAAATTCATCTTCAAAAAAAATTATCCGAATAAACGCGGCAGACGGCTTTCGAGGTTTCTCGGCAAGAGGATCTCCATTGCGTCATCAACCGTGATAATGCCCGCGATATCGCCTTCGTCATCGACGACCGGCAAGGCCAAAAGGTTGTATTCTGCGATCATCTGTGCCGCATCGAGTGCGGAATCCGACGGATGAGCGCTCCGAAAATCCGTCCGCATCACGTCCGAAAGCTTCTTCGTCGGGTCGGCAAGTATCAGCGAACGCAGGCTGATCAGCCCGCAGATCTTCCAGCTGTCCGCCGCCTCCACAACGTAGAGGTAATAGATCATATTCGGCGTCTCGGCCATCCCGCGCAAGGAAACGATCGCCTCTGCGACCGTAAGTTCCCGTGCCAGATGCACGAACTCCGTCGTCATCAAACCGCCCGCCGTGTCGTGTTCGAACGCCATCAGTTCGGCGACATCGGCCTTCTCATCCTCTTCCATCAGGGCGAAAAGCTGCTCGCTCTTCTCATCGTCCATTTCGTCCAGGACGTCAACCGCGTCATCCGGCGACATCTCTTCGAGAATGTCGGCGGCACGCTCTTCGTCGAGGCCTTCGAGGATGCGTGCCTGCGCCTCTGTGGACATCTCTTCGAGCGTGTCGGCTGCGATCTCGTCATCGAGGCTTTCGACAACCTCTGTTCGATGGATCGGCGAAAGCGTTTCGGCAAGCTGCGCGATCTCGACGGGATGAAGCCGCGAAAGCTTGTCTTTTGAAGACTTTAGCTGGACGGTTACGGTCGTCGTGTCGGTCGCGAGGTATCCTACGTCCGCCCAATCGATCACCTCGACCGGCCGATCGCTGCCGAAAAAGCCCTGCGGCATCAGTCTCCGCACAAATCCGAGCAAAGTAACGTCCGCTCCGCTCACACGCCACAGGTGGCCCGTATCGATAAGCTGCACATCGTTCACGCGAACCACTCGCTTGCCATCCACGTCGATCAGTTGATTATCGAGCACGTCCTTCCGCAAGAGGACTTCGCCCTCTCGGCGAATGAACGGCGTCAGGTCGAGAACGGCAAGCCGCATCTTCGCGCCGTGCGACGAAAGCTCCGCAACATTCTGCCGCGGCAGGAAGAAATTTCTGCGGCGGTATCGCGCCACCAACCCGACGAGCGGCGGATAATCATCCCGGCCATATCGAACGATCACGTCGTGAATGACAGCGATCTTGTCGTTGCGCTTGTCAAAGACAGGCCGACCGACGAGTTGTGATACATAAAGCATTTGCGAAATAAGTTTTACCACGCCTGAAAGGCCATCCACCAACCAACAACAAGCATATCTAACTTACCGCGCCCATTTGAAGCACAGTTTTCACAAAACGACACAAAATGCACAAAACGACACAAAATGCACGTTCCGCTCAGAATGCTCTATGAACTTCTAGAAACTCTTGAAACTCTACAAACTCTAAAAACTCTACGAACTCTAAAAACTCTACGAACTCACGCTCGTGGCCTAGATCAGGTCTTCGCCTTTTGCCTTCATTCCGCGGCGCCAGAGTTCGCGATAGGATGTAAATCTTGCGACGAGTGTGTTGAATTGATAACGCTGAGCGTAGTTAAGCGTTCGGTTGTCCGAGATTCGGCGAATAACGGCGTCGAGGCGAGCGCGCGTCTCGAGCGGCGGGCGTTTTGTTGCTCCGTTGAAGTAGATGTCGAACTCGATCTTCAGACGGCGAATATCCTCTTCGAGCCGCGCAAGTTGCTGGTCGATCTCGAGAGATTCTTCCGATTTCGTCTGAGAACCGCGATAAAGCCGGTTGCCTATCATTGCCATAACTTTTCTTGCCGATCCGAGGCGATCTTTGTGAGCTTATCTTGATTTCCGGGGGTGAGTCGGGCCGCGCTGAAAATTCCGCCGCCTATATATAGAAATTGCGATTGGGGCCGAGTTTCCTTAAACCGCGTTTGAGTTAAAATAAATTCAATGAAAAATAGCGTGTCGCCGGGGAAAGGTTCAGCGTTGCGGTCGCTGCCGTCAGTGGACGAATGCATTCAGAGTTTCGCTGACAGCGAGCTTTCCGTACGGCTCGGCAAACGGCGGCTTACCGACGTGATCCGTCAGGCGATCTCGGACACGCGACGCGCGCTGCTCGCCGGCGAGGATCTTGACGATGTTTCGATGGCCGTCAAAGAGCGTGTCCGCGAACTCGCAAGCCTGAGCCTCGGACGGCGTCTTCGAAAGGTCATCAACGCGACCGGCGTCATCATACACACGAATCTCGGCCGTGCGCCGCTCTCGCAGGCCTCTCGCGAGGCGATCGCCGACGCCTCTGCCTACTGCACGCTCGAATACGACGTCAACACCGGCGGCCGCGGCATCCGTGCTCCGCTCGCGGAAAAGCTCCTTACGGAGATCACGGGGGCCGAGGATGCCGTCGTCGTAAACAATTGTGCCGCAGCGGCTTATCTCGTCTTAAAGGCGTTCGCGGCGGGCAAAGAAGTCATTGTGTCCCGCGGAGAACTCGTCGAGATCGGCGGCGATTTTCGCGTGCCGGAGATCCTTGCGGAATCCGGCGCGTTAATGCGTGAGGTCGGAACGACTAACCGCACGAGCATCGAGGACTACGCGGAAGCCGTAAATTCCGCGACCGCAATGATCCTTCGCGTGCATCCTTCGAATTACCGCGTCGTCGGCTTTACAGAAAGCGCGACGCTCACAGAATTGACAACTCTCGCCGAAGAAAAGGGCGTCATCCTGTTCGAAGACCTCGGCTCGGGTGCCTTGATCGACCTCGCGGCTCTCGGCGTACGGGACGAACCGTCTGTCCGCGATTCCGTCAATGCGGGGGTGAATATCGTTGCCTTCAGCGGCGACAAACTGCTCGGCGGGCCGCAGGCCGGTATCGTCGTCGGCAAACGGGAATTCGTCAAAAAGCTTCGGCGGCATCCGCTATATCGGGCGTTTCGCCCCGGAAAACTCGTTTCTGCCGCACTTGAGGCGACGCTCACCGCATACTGCCGCGAAACGGCCGAGAGCGAGATCCCCGTGATCCAAATGTTGGCCGAGCCGAAAGGCGCCGTCCACGAACGTGCAGCGTCGATAGTTGGCGAGATTCGGGGTGCGTTCGAAAATGCGGGTTTCAAGATCGAGCTGAGGGATGGTTTTTCAACGACCGGCGGCGGGACGGCGCCGCTTGCAAAGATCGAGACGAGCCTGATCGCCGTTACTCACAGGGCCATTTCCGCCGACGCGATCGCTCACGAACTTCGCTCGGGCGAGATCGCCGTTATCACACGCATCGAGGACAACTCTGTCTGCCTCGACCTCCGCACCGTTGACGATCCCGACGCGCTGACCGCTGCCCTTTTGGGATTGGCTTCGGCGCGAAGTTAGCCGTTCTTGCGTGTGAATTCCGACATAAAATCGACGAACTGCTCGACGCCCTTTAGCGGGAACGCGTTGTAGATCGAAGCTCGTATCCCGCCTGTCGATTTGTGGCCTTTTAGGCCGCTGAAACCATTCTCCTCGCCCTCTTTAACGAACTTTGCGTCGAGTTCTGGACTCGGAAGCGAGAACGTAACGTTCATTAGCGAACGCGCGGACCTTTTCGCACGACCTTTGTAAAACCCGTCGCTCTTGTCGATAGCTTCGTAGAAGATACGAGCTTTCTCGCGATTGACCTTTTCGATGCCTGCCGCACCGCCTTGCTCTTCGAGCCAGTCGCACGTAAGTCCCAAGAGGTAAATGGCCCATGTATTCGGCGTGTTCGGCATCGAAACGTTGTCCGCATAGGCTTTATACGTCAATTGCTTCGGCAGCCGGCGCGGAGCCCAGTCGAGCAGGTCATCTCTGATCACGACGACAACGACGCCGCTTGGCCCAAGATTCTTCTGTGCGCCGGCGTAGATAAGAGCGTATTTCTCGACATCGATCGGCCGCGAAAGGATGTCGGACGACATATCGCACACGACGGGCAAAGCTCCCGCGTCCAAAGCGTAATCGAATTGGACGCCATCGACGGTTTCATTCGAGGTGTAATGGACATACGACGCGTTCGGCGAAAATCGGACTTCGCCCTGCTGAGGCACATTCGAAAATCCGTCCGACTCGCCCGAATACACAACGTTTATATCGCCGATGCAGCCTGCCTCTTCGACGGCCAATTCCCCCCAATGTCCGGTTACGATATGGTCGGCGGAGTTGTCCGGCGACAAAAGGTTCATCGGGATCATCGAGAATTGCAGCGTCGCTCCGCCCTGTATGAAAAGGACGTGGTAATTGTCCGGGACCTTTAGTGCCGCACGAAGGCCTTTTTCGGCCTTTGTGAGGATATCGTCAAAGAGCTGAGACCGGTGGCTGATCTCCATCACGCTCATCCCTGAGCCTCGAACGCTCATAAACTCGGCCCTGGCACGTTCTAATATTTCGGTCGGCATCGCCGCCGGGCCCGCAGAAAAGTTGTAAATTCTTTCGCTCATTTCAACTCCGACAATAGCATATTGGCAGCACACTTTGCTGCTCCCGGAGGTAGGCTTCGTTTGGTTCGCATTTCAACCGGCGTTGCGATAGAATCTTCTGTTCATATCAAACTCGAGACGAGGCTTTCGGCATCAAAGAGCTGGTAGTTTCTATCGAATTTCGGAGGAAAGGAAAAAGTAATGTTTCGTAAAAGAATATTTTCCGCCGCTGCGCTGCTTGCGCTCGCTGCGGGACTTGCGTTAACTGTCTCGGCACAAACGGCCGTTACCAGCGGCACCGTCTTTATGAAAAAGGACGGCCAAAAGGTGCCGATCGAAGGCGCGGTTGTCGAAGCCTACGGCCAAAGCAACGCGATGACGCCCGTAAAGACCGACAAAAAGGGCTATTTTAGCTTCGCGGGGCTAATGTGGGGCTACAAATATACGTTGGTCGTCAGCGGCACCGGGATCGGACCCGAGATCCAGCCCGGCGTTTCCGGCGGCACGACCCGTATGGAGATCGAGGTAAGGGCCGGCGACGGTAAGCATTATACCGAAGCAGAGGTTCGCGACGCTCTTGAGAAGGCAAAGACCGGTGCGGCTCCCGACCCCAAGAATGAGGAAGAGGCGAAAAAAGCTCAGGCCGAATACGAAGCAAAGAAGAAGGCTTACGATGAGGCAAAATCAAAGAGCGAAGCAAATTTCGCGACGGCGCAGCGTTTGGTCAAAGAAGGTGACGCCGCCCTTGATGCCAATAATTTCGAGCTTGCGATCGCAAAGTATGATGAAGGCTTCAACAGCGACCCGGAATTTGCCGGAACCGCTCCGACATTCCTTGCGAAAAAGGCCGACGCCGAGCGCCGACGCGGCATCGAGACCTACAACAAGGGTGCAAAGGCAGACCGGACGGTAAAGTACGAGATGTTCGCGACCGCTCGAAAGGATATGGGCGACGCGGCTGAGAATTATAAGAAGGCACTGGATATGGTCGCCGCGGCTCCCGCAAAGGACATCACGCCCGAAAATGCGAAGAGCCTCACGACCTTTTCGCTCTTCCAGTTGAAGGAACTCGTCCGCATCGCCGGCCTTACGGGGCAGGTCGATCCTCGTTTGCCCGTCATCGCTGAAGAATTCGTTCCGAAATATATCGCGTCTGAAACCGATGTCGTCAAAAAGAATGCAGCTCTGGTGAATCTCGCAGATATGTATCTCGCATCCGGCGATGTCGAGAAGGCGATCAAGTCATATCGCGAAGCCCTGACGGCCGATGCGAATAACGTTGACGCCCTTGTCGGCCTCGGCCTTAGCCTCGTAAACTCCGGCTTCGGAAGCGGCGATAAGGCGCAGCTTCAGGAAGGCGCCAACTATCTTGGTAAGTTCGTCTCGTCGGCACCGGACACGCATCGCCTCAAAAAGGATGCTGAGGGACTGCTCGCAACGCTTAAGGGTGATAAGATCACACCTCAAAAGCTGAAGAACTAGGCAAGATCGCTCGGCGATCAGCAAAACTATGGCTGTTCGGACCTCGTCCGGGCAGCCTTTTTCTTGTCCCGCAGAGCGATCTTGTCACAAATCTGCCGCGTCCGGTGTTCTTCTGTTACATAAACGCGAAGGACAACAGGAACAAATCTACATATGCGATCAAAACTAATAACCTCAGCCGCAATTCTATCGAGCCTTTTGGTGATAATCATCGTTTTTGGCAACATCGTGATCGTCGCCCAAAAGGGTGAAGTTACCGGCACATGGACCGCAAAGGTACGCACGTCCGCTGATAAACACCGAAATGATAGCGATGACAATGGCGATGACGATGATCTTGGCGATTTTGACAATGACGCGAGATCGAACGGACCTCGCCTGCAGATAAATACAAAATGCGAGCGATTGGACCTTAATTGGTCGCACAGTCAGAGCTATCGTTTCGACGAACTGTCCGGGCTTACTCAAGCACAAACCCAGAACGGACCGGCGAATTTCACCGTTCGACGCGAAGCGGGACAAGCCGCGTTTACCGGAAATTTCGCTGACGGACGCGGTTCCGGAACCTTTGCATTCACGCCCGATAGGGCATTCTTTGACCGAATGCAGCAGCTTGGCTTCGATTTTTACAAAGAAGAACCTGCGGAAAGGAATATTCGTCGCTCGACCTTCGAAGACCGTGCGTTGACGGCATTTTTTCTGAATGTTACCGCAGACAAGGCGGACGATCTTCTCGCCGCGAACTTCGGCAAACTCGACATCGACGACCTCTTCAAGGCAACGATCTTTAAGATCGACGGCAAGTTTATGGCCGAGATGAAAGCGACCGGCTTCCCCGACCTCTCGATGGAAGACCTCGTGAAGGCTCGTATTTTCAAGATCGACGCGAATTTCGTGAGCCAGGTCCGCTCGATGGGTTTTGAAAAAGGCGATTTTGAATCACTCATCAAATTCCGCATCTTCAAGATAACGCCCGAGTTCCTGAACGAACTCCGTTCTGCGGGCCTCTCGAACCTTTCGACCGAAGACATCGTCAAATGCCGTATATTCAACATCGACGCCGAATACGTCCGCACCGCTCGTGCGAAAGACCCGAACGCCTCGATCGAAGACATAGTCAAAATGAAGATCGGCGTCGGCAGGAACTTCAGGCGGGACGAGTTCTGATCCCCGACTCATTTTTCGCGAAAGCTCAATGATAGCTGATGGCCGAAAGCCGTCAGCTATTTTCTTCGTCCTCGCCCGAACCAATTATCGAAAGAGCGATATACGGGATCAGGTTCAGCACCAAAACGAGTATCTTATACACCGCCATCGCAAGGTAATTTGCGACGTCGTAGTTCTCTTTGGACATCGGGAACCACGAGGAGTGGACGCCATAGAGCCAGTCGTAACTAAGAGTGAATACGGCGAACCAAACGATCAGGACCGCATAATTGAGGAGCGTACAAATACCTAAAAAACGACGTATCTTTCGAATGTTCATAAGGCTCTCCTTATGCTCTTCATCACTCAAATTGCTTGCGGAATTCGGCGAATTCAGCCTTTAGAGACGCAACTTCGGCCCGCAATTCTTCAACTTCCGTTTTGATCTCGCCAATGCCGATCGACGATCTCGATATGGTCGCAGTGCCTGTTACCGCAATATCCTCCTGCGTTACTTCGCCGGACAATAGGTGTGCAAAACGCGCTTCCTTGCGCCCGGACTGCCGTTCGAGCTTAATGACGAGCGGCTCGTCGCGACGGGCCAACCGATCGAGCGCTTCCTGCACCTCGCCGAGCCCCGCGAACGTGTGCATTCGCCCCGTGCGTTCGCGTAATTCGCCGAGCGTCTGCGGCCCTCGAAGCATCAACACGGCCAATAGCGCGGTCTCGTCCGGCTCAAGCGTATAGTAGCTCGGCAGCATATGCTTGTATTTCGGGACGCGACTCGTACTGCCGTAAAAGACATAAACAAGATTCCGTTCGCGTAAATTCTCGACCGCCGTTGAGGCCGTGTCCGCATCAAGCGTCATCACGGGTTCGCGATTATTCTTTTGATTGCAGGCACTGACCAATGCGTTAAGCGTGAGCGGATAGTATTCGGGCGTGGTGAGTTGCTTTTCGACAAGGGCTCCGACGACCCTCGCTTCTATTTCATTGAGTGTTTCGAGCATGTAAATTTAGCAGTTCCTAATTTACAATCTATGCGGATGGAAATACTAATCCCGAGAACGAACTCTGAGATCGGATCCGCACTGGCGCGCCTCTCGACGGCAAATCCTCTCGGCTGCGACACGGAAACGTCCGGCTTGAGTTCGCGTACCGGAAGACTCTTCTCGATACAGTTCTCCGACGGCGACCTTTCGGTTCTGCTGCCGCTGAGCGAAGGCGTCGAGCTCACCCCATTTGCCGCGCTGCTCGCCGATCCGCAGATCACAAAGATATTTCACAACGCAAAATTCGACCTCGATTTTTTGAATGCGGCCGGCGTGGCGACCTCCAATATCTTCGACACGATGATCGCCGAGAAGGTCTTGACACGCGGCGCACACCAATCCGCATCGCTCGCCGACACGCTTTACCGCTATTTTGCGGTCGATCTCGATAAATCTCAGCGGAAGAAATTCAATTCGCGTTGGGACGGGATCTGGACCGACGAACTCGTCAATTACGCACTCTCCGACGTCGTCCATCTCCCGCGGTTAATGCAGGAACAGATGGCCTGGCTCGAAAAGCTTGGCTTGCGGTCGGAATACGAAAAAGCGATCGACAAATTGGCCGCGCTCTAATGCGTCGTCTCCCCCAGCGCGTCTGGGCGCAATGCGTGAAAATTCATCTACCAGCGGTGATATGCGGGATGGCCTTCTTTGACGGCGACGAATGTTCCGCGGCAGGTCGCGCAAACCTTTCCATTCGCGGTCAATTCGGCCTCGACTGTCGCTCGATCTTCTTTTGATTCGACGACTCTCGCACGCAAGTATATCGGTTCGTCAAAGGGCGTGGGCCTGAGCAGTTTTACGTGGAAATCAGCCGTTACGGTGCAGTCCGGCTCGCTTTTCCCGTCGCGCTTCATCATAAAATATGCGGCGGTCCAATTCGAGTGGCAATCAAGCAGAGTGCCGATGATGCCGCCGTTCAGCATTCCGGGAAAGGCCTGATGCTCCGCTTTCGCGTGAAACTCCATCACGAGCTCGTCGCCCTCGGGAAAACTGTTGATCCGCAGGCCTTTTTCATTCGCAGGGCCGCAGCCGAAACAGATACTCTTTGGTGAATATTCTTGCTGTACTGAGAGATCGGACATTATTTTTTATTGAAGAGATCCGGCGTCACCTTTTCCTCGAACCAATCGGTCAAGCCCTCGATAAATTCGATGTGTATCGGACGCCCGCGCCATGCTTTGAAAACAAAAACGAGCAGCATAATCGTCGTAACGAGCATAAATATGCCGTTCGCCGAACGGGCCATATCCGCGATCGAACCGACGATGCCGAAAAGGAACGAAACAATGAGAATGCCGAGGTGCGCCGCGACGCCTTGGGCCGCGTGAAAGCGTGACTTCTGCTCGCTTTTTGGCAGCAAGATGAGCAAAATAATCCCGGCGACGAGGCCGAAATACCATGGAATATACGGAACCGCCGTTACGATATTCTCCGGCAGCCCGATCTTGTCCACGCGGCGCTTTCGCGTATCCTCGACGGAAGCGGGCGGCACCGCCGACGCGTAATACGCAGGCGCGTACGCTCCCTGCGGAGCTTGATACGCCCCGAAGTCCCGAGCGCTGAATTCACGCGTTTCCTGCTCGAAATTTTCCGCTCCGGCGAACGGTCTGGTTTCGCCCTGCGGCACACCGGCATCTTGCGCGGCCGCAGCGGCCTTCGCCTTCTCGGGAAAGTCCGGATCAAGTGGATTTGTGTCGTATTTCGACGGCATTACAAAATATCCTAACGAAATTTTGGCCGAAATGGTTCGAAAAATCCAACCGGCACGCGTTTTCCGGTTAGAAATCAGGCCGCACTTGAGCGAATTTGGTCAATCCTGACGGACGATCGTGATAGATTGATACTTTACGCGGCAGAAACACGCCTTTATCCGTAGGGACCTTGAAGAATCACATCCAACGAGCGAGGGAGGGGAAAATGTACTCAATTACAGAGATAGCGGAAGACACTTTTCGGATAAATACCTTCATAGCCGAGGCAAACCTTGGCTTCAGTCAATTTCTTGTGCGCGACGACGAACCGCTGCTTTTCCATACTGGAATGAGAGCGTTGTTCCCGCTTGTGAGGGAAGCGGTTGCGACATTGATCGACCCGACGACATTACGCTGGATCGGATTCAGCCATTTCGAGGCTGACGAATGTGGATCGCTGAACGAATGGCAGGCTATAGCGCCGCGCGCAACGGCGGTGTGCAGTATGGTTGGTAAATTGGTTAGCGTCGATGATTTCGCCCCAAAGAATCCGGCAAAAGGTATGACGGACGGTGAAGAATTCTCGACCGGAAAACACAGCTTCAAATACCTTGTAACGCCGCACGTTCCGCATAATTGGGAAGCCGGGCTTTTATACGACACGAAGACCGATGTTCTTTTTTCCTCTGATATCCTGCATCAGAACGGCGATGTGGCCGCGCTTACTTCAGAGAGCGTTACCGACCGCGTGCGCCAGGCGATGCTGGAAATGCAGGCGAGTCCGTTGGCCGATTACTTGCCCTATACTCCGAAAACAGACGCGACGCTAAAGCGGGTTGCAGCCTTGAAACCAACGACCGTCGCGTCGATGCACGGCTCGATCTACACCGGCGACGGTGAGCAAGCGATCCTTGAATACGCGGACGTATTGAAAGAGGTTTTTGGAAACGCGGGTTGATCGCCTCAACCCGTCTTCGTCTTCATTCAACGCTGATGCCCAGCTCATCCAGCTGCGACTCGTCCACTTCGCCGGGTGAATCCATCATCAGATCCTGTGCCGATGCGGTTTTCGGGAACGCCATAACATCGCGGATATTCTCGGTGCCGCAGAGAATCATACAGGTTCGTTCAATACCCACCGCAAAACCACCGTGTGGCGGCGTGCCGTACTCGAGTGCATCTAGGAAAAATCCAAAGCGTTCGCGTGCCATTTCGGTCGACAATCCGAGCGCCTTAAAATTCAACGCCTGGATATCTTTTTGATGGATACGGATCGAGCCGCCGGCACACTCGTAGCCGTTGATGACCGCGTCGTATGCTTTGGCGCGCACCTGTCCGAGCAGATGATGCTGCGACGGGGCGTTGACCGCAGTTTTGAAAAGCTCGAGGTCCTCATCCATCGGCGACGTAAATGGATGATGAGCGGCGACATAAGTGTCCGTCTCTTCGTCGTGCTCGAACATCGGAAACTCGGTCACGATGAGACAGGCATATTTACTGCGGTCGATCAGATTCTCGCGTCGGGCGATCTCATTGCGAAGCGCTCCTAAAGCTGCTGCAACGACTGATTTGCGTCCGGCGATGATCAACACCACATCACCTTTTTCAGCTCCGGACGCAGTTACAAGTTCAGCGATCTTTTCCTCACCGAGCACCTTCAATAGCGAAGATGTCGTCTCATCACCGACTTTGATCCACGCCAATGCTCCCGCACCGTAGCGTTTTACATATTCCTGCAGCTCGTCGGTT
>DAORTR010000039.1:0-19276 GCA_035432765.1 Pyrinomonadaceae bacterium | reverse complement strand
GAGCGCACGGTTCGGGACCGTGAGGTCGGATGTTCAAATCATCTCGCCCCGACCATTAAGAAGGAAAGGCTGCTTGGAAGAGACTTCCGGCAGCTTTTTTGTTTCTTGGAGCCTTACCTGTCAACCAAGCTGATATGTTGCGACGCTGGTCGGAGTTTCGTAACAGCGGACCTTATAGACCTGTACTCGGTCGCCAGAGATGCGTGAATTCAGGTAATCCACGAAGAATTTTGCGAGATTTTCGGCTGAAGGGTTGAGTTCCTCGTCAAACGGCGGGAGTTCGTTCATATTGCGGTGATCGAGATATCGAACGATCTCATCGGCGGCTTCTTTGAGGTCGCCAAAATCGATCAGCAGTCCGATATTATTTAGCTCCGAACCGCGTGCAAATATCTCGACCTTGTAATTGTGTCCGTGCAGATTCTCGCACTTGCCCTTGTAGCCGCGCAGTTGGTGAGCAGATGAAAAATTCCGCTCGATCATTACTTCAAAAAACGAAGACATATCAATTAAGTTCCGAAGAAGACTCAAAGAATAACGCACCACACGACGACGCGAAAACGTATCAAGGACGTGAATCGGTTCTAATTTTTTGCCAATGTTTTTTGTCGTCAACTATCGAGTTAAGGAAGCTCACCGAATCCTGCGTCCGCTTTTGCACAACAGACATCACAGGCTGCGGAATACCTGCCTTTTCATACTTAATCGAAAAAGCATTTGATATCGCAATTATCATACTCACTTTGTCGAGGCACGTCTCGATCAGAGGCAAGACCTGGTCCGCGGTTCGAAACGCTGCTGTGCGAGCGCTGCCCCCGCGAGCTCCGGCATCAATTTCCTTTGTCAAAGCAGAAGAAAGCGAATCGATGGTTGACACCGCGCGGCCGATCTCGTTCTTCAGCTTGTCCGTCTCGGCTAGGTATGCCGCGAAATCAGCGTCGAGCGATGAGGATCTGGCAGGAAGTCCCGAGTTGGACGTAGGAACTTCCGATCGATCCTTCCGGAGTTTCTCGAGGGTGGATGCGGCCACACGATTGTCGGGGTCAAGTTCTAGGGCTTTGTTGAAATCGGCGATCCCTTCGATCGCCCGCCTCAGTTGAACGAGACTCTCTCCGCGATCGACGTATGCTTGGGCGGTATTCGGCGCCATGTGAATGACCTGCGTACTGTCAGAAACAGCCTCGTCCCATTTTCCTAGCTTCTTGTACGCTTTAGTTCGATAGAAGTAAAGCTCAGGTGAGTTCGGATAGAGCTTTATTGCCTCGGAAAGGTCGGCGATAGCCTCGGCTGCCTTGCCCGCACCGAGGTAGGCTCGTCCTCGATAGCTAAAAACCGTTGCCGAACCCGCGCCAAGCTCGATCGCACGGCTAAGATCGGCGATTACGCGCGGAAGATCCTTATGCTTAAAAGCAAATAGTCCGCGCTCTATATACGGAGCGGGTGCTTTCGGATCGATCCCGATCGCTCTATCGAGGTCAGAGAGAGCTCCCGTAGTATCACCCGATCGAAGTTTGCTTTTTGCGCGGTTGTAATAAGCTTTGGCAGACTGCGGATCGATGCTGATCGCGAGAGTGAGATCCTCGATCGCACCAGCTTCGTCACTATTATTGCTCTTGACAACCGCTCGAACGATGAGAGCCGATGTGTTCTTTGCATCGAGTCGAATAGCGACTGCTGCATCTGCGCGTGCAGCACCGAACTCAGAGGCGGCCTGCGCATCTCGCTTATCGCTCAGGGTCAACGCATTAAGAAGGTGACAGCGAGCACGCTCGGCGAAGTGACCTGAATTTTTTGGCTGCGTTGATATCAGGGCCGAATATTCTTCGAAACACGCGGCGTAGCTTCCCTTTTGAAAATCCGCTTTAGCGGCGGCTGACAGCTTGTCGCCCGGCTGAGAGAAAGCCGCAACCGACAGAGCCAAAATGCACGCGGACGCAGCCGAAATGGTCCATATCGCTCTGAGGATTGCTTGATGATCAAGTTTCATAATTAAAACGCGGTCGCCAAATCACGTCCGCGATGGCTAGCCTCGCTCGAGAAACTCCGCCGCTTCCGTAATATTGCCTGTTATAAGCATACGCGGAAGACTCGCGAGGAAATCCCTTCCATAATTTTTTGTCCTAAGCCGCGGGTCCAGAATAGCGATAACGCCGCGGTCCGAGCGACTGCGGATCAGACGGCCGATTCCCTGCTTCAACGTGATTATAGCCTGCGGGACGCTGTACTCAAAAAAAGACGCCCCGCCGCGTTCGTCGATGAATCGCGCACGGGCAGCAACGAGCGGATCGGTCGGCACGGCGAACGGAAGTTTGTCGATAATGACGCACGAAAGCATGTCGCCGCGTACATCGACGCCTTGCCAAAAGCTCTGTGTTGCGAAGAGCACGGCATTCGGCGTCGAGCGAAATCGCTCGATCAGGCCTGTTTTCGAAATCGTACCCTGCAAAAAACACGTATAGCCGACGCGCGAACTTACAAGCTGATATAGAGCGTTCATCGAGGCATTCGAGGTGCAAAGAACGAACGCACGCCCGTTAGTAGCGCGCAAAATGTCCGTGATCTCGCGCGCCGCTGCGGACGTATAGTCCGGCGAACGCGGGTCGGGCATTGCCTTCGGCAAATAGACGATCGACTGTGTTTCGTAATCGAACGAGGAGGGCGCAGTGAGCGTCATCGTACGTGCCGACGGCAGTCCCAAACGGTCGCGAATAAAGTTGAATCCGCCTTTTGTTGCGAGCGTCGCCGAGGTGAGAATGCAGGTATTGGTCTTATCGAATAGCTTTTCGTACAGCAACGCCGAAACATCGACAGGCGAAGCCTGCAGGAATATCCCTCGCCCACGGCGTTCGAGCCAATAGACGTAATTCGAATCGTCCTGCCTTGTGATGAACGCAATGTCGGTACGCGCCTGCTTAAGTCTGCGGACAACAGATTCTGCCTCAACCATTTCGCCCGAAAAGGCGTCAACGAGTGCTTCTAGGCGACTCAGGGCTTCGGCAAATGCTATATGAGAGTCACCGAACGACATTCCGTCACCGCGTTCGACCGAGATGTCGGGCGAGAGTTGAAAGCGCCCTTCAACCTGCCGCTCCGGCATTAGGCGCTGCCAAAATGATTCGGCTATCGAGAGCACCTTCCCGGCGGCCTTGGTAATTGCGGCGGCTGAAACGGCGTTGTTTATGGGCAAAGCTTCCGCATCGCGTGCGAGTTCTTCGATCTGGTAGTTCGATGCCTGCACACCGAAATAATCCGCCGCTATGTCTTCGAGCAGATGCGCTTCATCGAAAATGACGGCCGAGTAGTCCGGCAGCACCCTGCCGAACTGATTATCGCGAACATTAAGGTCGGCAAAAAATAGATGATGATTTACGACGACGATCTCGGCATTCTCGGCGTTGTTGCGCATACGCGTGATGAAACACGGCTCAAAGTCAGGGCATTTTTGCCCAAGGCAAGTATCCGCACGCGCGTTGATGCGATTCCAGAACGCGAGATTTTCGGGCAGGTCTGTCAATTCGGCGCGATCACCTGTCTTGGTCTCTTCCATCCATTCGCGGACGACCCTGAAATGATCGACGTCATCCATGCCGTCGAGTATCGGCTGATGTCCCGAATGGGAGATCCGATACATACACGCGTAATTCGCGCGGCCTTTCATATACGCGGCCTTAAATTTCGTCGGTAGTGCTTTTTGCAGGAACGGAAGATCTTTCTCCATCAACTGCTCCTGCAAGTTCTTTGTTCCTGTCGAGATAATTATGCGGCATTTCCCTTTGATCGCGGCGGCGATCGCAGGGACGAGATACGCGAGAGTTTTGCCGGTGCCGGTTCCGGCCTCGACGATCAGATGTTTCTTCGACTCGAACGCCTCTGCGATCTTCTCGGCCATCTCGACCTGACCTTCGCGGTATTCATAGTCATCGTGAAACTTCGACACGATGCCGCCGGGTGCGAAGACCTTTTCGCTGCCGTTTTTGTTATTATCTTCTTTCATTGCCGCCGGTTGACTGCGCCCTAGATTCTGGTAGAATTCGTTGTTCACGAAGAAGCTGGTTTGATCGCCGGTGAAAAGCGGCCAAAAAAAAGCATTTTCGATTTCCAGGACAAACTCATATTTTAACCTGCTCCCTCGGCGTTTGCTACGCACGAGGGACGCTTATTTCACGCACATTCTCACGCAAAGTGAGAACAACAGGAGACAAGACAAGATGTTTTTCGCTTCCGCTTCGTTAAAGAACAGGCTACGCCTTTTGGTTGCCGTCATTGCGGTTTTTGCTGCGACCGCCGGCGTACTTCTGTATCCGCACTTTGCTGCTCGGGCGGCAAAGGGGCTGTTCGTTCGAACGGTCTCGGAGGAAGAGTCGCTTCCGAACTACGACATCCGAACCGATAAAGACGCCCTCGTAAAGGTCGAATCTTACCGCTCATCTGCGGGCCTGTCCGCATTGAGTATCAAAACGGAGCGGAATGCATTCAAGAGCGGCGAGGCATCCTTGAGAGAGAGCGTGCCGACACTCAAGATCGAATACAACAGCGACATAAAGGTCCCCGAGGTCATCGGCCCGGACGTTTCGAAAGGACGACATTTTTTAACGTCGCCGACGGCCGTTCGTGATGGAAAGCACACTCCTGTCTTGCTCGACTTCCTAAAAGACAATACTTCGCTGATCGGTGTTTCGTCCGGAGAGATCGATGCGTTGAAAGTCGCCGCCGATTACACGAATCCCGATGGCAACTTGTCCTTTGTCGAGCTGAACCAGGAAATAAACGGCGTTCCCGTCTTTCGCGGCGAGGTAAAAGCTGGTTTCACGAAAGCAGGCGAGATCATTCGCGTGATCAATAACCTTGCTCCGGGCCTCGAAAACTCAACGATCTCAGAAGATTTCGGCGATGCTCTCGAAGCTGTAAAAGCGGGAGCGCACCATATAAACATCGACCCCTCTACGATCGATCTCGCAGAGAACGCGGCAGAGTCGAACGATCTGAAGAAAACGTTCGGCACCGGCGATTCCGCGACGACGGCCGAGAAGATGTATTTCCCGACCGAGCCTGGCGTTGCCGTTCCCGCATGGCGCGTCCTTATTTGGCGGCCGGTGAATGCGTTCTACATAATTGTCGATGCACACAACGGCACGATGCTCTGGCGAAAGAACATCACCGAGGATCAGACGCAAGCTTCGACCTACAGCGTCTATACGAACCCGAACGCGATGATCAACGTCGCAGACAACCCGTTCCCGATGACGCCCGGCCCGCTCTCCCCGAACGGCGTGCAAGGGGCGGCGATCTCACGAGCAAGCATTTCGCGTATCGGCAATGAAGCGCCGTATTCCTTCAACAATAACGGTTGGATCACCGACGGAATGACCGTCACGGACGGCAACGCGGTCCAGGCGGGACTTGACCGCGACGGCACCGACGGCGTCGATCTTAACAGCGAGGCATCCAGCGCGTCGCGAAACTTTGTTTATACTTTTTCGCCTTTTAACCCGAATACGAACACGGGCGATCAGCCTGTCCCGTCACCACAAACATATCCCGGAAGCGCGTATCAGCAAGGCAGCGTTACGCAGCTTTTTTACATTACTAACTGGTATCACGATGAGCTTTATCGGCTTGGTTTTACTGAGCAAGCCCGCAACTTCCAGCAGGATAACTTCGGCCGCGGAGGCGTTGGGAATGATCGGGTTCGCGGCGAGGGCCAGGACACTTCCGGCACGAATAATGCGAACTTCTCGACACCGGCAGACGGCGGTCGCGGGCGTATGCAGATGTATCTCTGGAGCAGTCCGAATCCGGATATCGACGGCAACTTTGACGCCGATGTCGTTATACACGAATTCTCTCACGGCCTTTCCAATCGGCTGCACGGCAATGGCAGCGGACTCTCGCTGAATATGTCTCGCGGAATGGGCGAAGGCTGGGGCGATTTCTACGGCCACAGCCTCTTGAGCGAACCGACCGATCCGATCAACGGCATCTACACGACCGGTTCGTATGACACATATCTCTCGTCCGGCTTCGTGAACAACTATTACTACGGCATCCGCCGCTTTCCGAAAGCCGTTCGAGCGTTTACGGGAGCGAACGGAAAGCCGCACAACCCGCTCACTTTTGCCGATGCAGACCAGACGCAGTTGAATGTGTCGGACGGCGCATTTCCACGCGGGCCGTTCGGTTCGTCAACCGCAGATCAGGTTCATAACCTTGGCGAGATCTGGAGTTCGGCCCTTTGGGAAGTCCGAGCAAGATTCGTTACACGGCTCGGTTGGGCGGTCGGCAATCGAAAGGCCTTGCAGCTTGTTACGGACGGGATGAAGCTTGCGCCGCTCGGCCCCACGTTCCTTACCGAACGCGATGCGATAATTGCGGCCGCGCAAGGCAGCGCCCTTGCTCCTGAAGCGGGCGTTGATGCTGTCGATGTTTGGCAGGGCTTTGCGACACGCGGCGTAGGATACAGCGCTTCGATACAGAATACAGGAACCGGAAGCGGAAACACTCGAGTTACGGAGGCTTTCGACGTCCCGAACATCGTACAAACGCCTGCGATGACGATCTCGGACACGTCCAGCAATGGTACCGGCGCTCCTGATCCGGGCGAAACTCTTACGTTCACCATTCCTTTGACCAATTTTGGCGGAGCGGATGCGACCGGCGTATCGCTCTCGATCGTTGGCGCCGGTTCGGCCGACTACGGCACGATCGCGAGCGGAGAAATGGTCAACCGTGTGATGTCTTACACGGTGCCCGCGAATACGGTCTGCGGCTCGGTCATCACGCTTACATTCAACATCACGAGCAGCATCGGCAATTCTTCTTTTACGAAGCAACTTGCAATTGGACAGCCTGCTCCGACGCTCAACGAGAACTTTGACTCCGTCGCCGCACCTAATTTCCCTGCCGGCTGGACCGTCACAAGCATCCAGAGCGGGCAGCCGTTCGCAACGACGACGACGACCCCGCATACGGCGCCGAATGCGGCCTTCGCGATCGATCCGGCGTCAACTGGCGGAGGCACCGACCTCACCTCGCCTTCGATACCGATCACGACGGCGAATTCGACGCTGTCGTTCAACCACAAATTCAATACCGAATCGGGCTGGGACGGCGGCGTCCTCGAGATCAGCATCGGCGGCGGAGCCTTCACCGATATTGAGGCCGCCGGCGGCACATTCCTTGCGAACGGCTATAACGGAATGCTACAAGGCGGCACGAATAACCCGATCACCACTCGTCTCGGATGGAGCGGAGACTCTGGCGGTTATATTCTGACGACCGTGCGTCTGCCGGCCGCGGCCGCTGGACAATCTGTTCAGTTCAAATGGCGTTTCGGTGCGGATGACAATACGGGGATCGACGGATGGTATATCGACACGGTAACCGTCAATGGAAGCGCTGTCTGCACACCCGTCGAGCAAAATTCGAAGGCACCGGCAGACTTTGACGGCGACGGCAAAACGGATGTCTCTGTCTTCAGAGACCAGGCCGGCGATTGGTACTTGAACCGCTCCACTGCCGGCTTCACAGCGATGCACTTCGGCTCGCAGGGCGATATTCCGACGCCGGGCGACTTTGACGGCGACGGCAAGGCCGACGTTGCGGTCTTTCGTCCGTCAAGCGGTGTCTGGTATATCTTTCGAAGCAGCGACAGCCAATACGTCGTCCGTCAGTTCGGCCTGAACGGCGATGTGCCGAGAGCCGGGGACTTTGACGGCGACGGCAAGGCCGATCTTGCGGTCTTCCGCGGGTCGGAAGGTCGCTGGTATTGGATGAACAGCTCGAACGATGCGTTCAACGTCGTTAGCTTCGGTCTGAACGGAGACCTTCCGCTGACCGGCGATTTCGATGGCGACGGCAAGATGGACGTTAGTGTCTTCCGCGCGTCGAACGGGGTTTGGTATCGTCTCAATTCATCGAACGGTTCGTTCTTTGCGGTCGGTTTCGGGCTCGCAACGGATCGGCCCGTTCCCGGTGACTACGATGGCGATGGAAAGGCGGATGTCGCGGTTTGGCGACCGTCCAACGGTACGTGGCATAGCCTCAGAAGCGGCGACGGCCAATACTCTGTCATCCAGTTCGGCTCGACCGGCGACGTTCCCGTTCCGGGAGACTACGACGGGGACGGCAAATTCGATCAGGCGGTTTACAGATCCGGATTGTGGTATCTGAACCGCTCAACTGCAGGCTTTCAGGTAGTTTCGTTCGGCCTTCCGACGGATACCCCGATTCCCAGCAAATACTAGGGGAAGAGACGTTTTCATCTCCAATGAGACCGAAGGTCAACATTATTGTTGACCTTCGGCCTTTTTGGTCCAAAAGTTTTTCTCGGATCACGGTCGTGTTTTCGTTGACCTTCACTTTGTTTTCTGTTACAACTAAACCGATAATTTTCGAAAAATTGCGTCAGGTTACTGACACTCATTATTTTGGCTCGCGCTCAAAAACCACGACGGGTTGCTCCCTAGGGGCTTATAGATACCCATTTGAAAATGCCCGAGAGGGCAAGAGTGGTGCGTTCTTTGGCACTCGGCGTCTTATAAACGTTGGGTTTGCCAACGTTGCTGAATTTTTCGAATGGTCTCAACAAAACTCAAAAACGTGAAAGGAAAGCTTTTAGGAGGGCTTCAACAAATGCAGAGACGTTTTTTATGGGATAGGCGTAGCGGAATATTGCTAGGCCTGCTGGTTCTCGGCATCGTGGCGGCTTTGGTCGTCCTGCCGAATTACTTCCACTCGAAGGCAGGGGCGAAAGCCGGCCTTGTGCAGCGGACATCGAGCCTTGACGAAGGGATCCCGAAGATGTGGGATATCCGTGAGTCCAAGGAAGGACAGGCTGATCTCGCCGCGATCCGCGATCGTGCGGGCAAGAGCGAGGCACTGGTCTCGAACATTCGGGAAAACTTCAAGCGCGGCGAGAGTTCGCTCCGCGATAGAATGCCGACCGTTAAGATCGAGTACAACAACGACATTCGGATTCCCGAAGTCATCTCGCCGGATGTGTACAGCAAGCGCATCGAATGGCTCTCTGGCCCTTCAGATGCAAAGCGTGCGGACATCCTTCGCAATTTCATCAAAGAGAATCAGGATCTTGTCGGCGTTTCATCGCAGCAGGTCGATGATCTCGTAACTGTTGCGGATTATACGAACCCCGACGGCGTGCTCTCGTTTGCTGATCTTCAGCAGCGGATCAACGGCATCGAGGTCTTCCGCGGCGAAGTAAAGGCCGGTTTTAGACAGGATGGAAGCCTCATCCGTGTCATCAACAATCTCGCTCCTGGTATCGACTACAGTTCGGTCTCGACCGAATTCGGCGATCCGTCAGCGGCTGTCAGTGTAGCGGCAAGCCACATTCGTCATCAGCTTCGTCCGGAAGAGAAGGTCCGCAATGATGCAGCCTCTGATGCGAACAAAGTGGTCTTCGGAAACGGCGATTGGGCAACGACCGCCGAGAAGATGTACTTCCCGACCGAGCCGGGCATCGCAGTTCCTGCATGGCGCGTACTGATCTGGCAGCCTGTCAACGCATATTATGTGATCGTTGACGGCCAGAGCGGCACCGTCCTTTGGCACAAGAACATCACCGATGACGACGGAACGGCAACTGCGACGTACGACGTCTATGGACTGCCCGCTTCGTGGGCACAGATCGCAAGTTCGGCAGCGCCGCTTGCTCCGGGCCCGAACGATCCGGCGCTCGGGATGCAGGGCGCGTTGACGTCACGCAATCAAGTAACCTTCATAGGTAACGAAGGGCCGAACACCTTTAACAACAACGGCTGGATCAATGATGCCGACAACAAACTCGACGGCAACGCCCTCGAGGCAGGTCTTGATATAGACGGCACCAACGGCGTCGATCCGGCCACGATCCCGGTCGGCAGCCCGAACCGCGTCTTTACCTCCGCGTGGAACCCGCCGCCCGGAGCCCCGTCACCGGGCGACGATCCGACAAATGCAGAGGCACGACGCGGTGCTGTCATACAGATGTTCTATGTGATGAACCGCTATCACGACGAACTGTATAAGCTCGGATTCAACGAGGCGGCACGCAACTTCCAGAACGTGAACTTCACCGGCCAAGGTCTTGGGAACGATCGCGTCTCGGCCGAAGGCCAGGACTCATCGGGAACCAACAATGCGAACTTCGGAACTCCGGCAGACGGTGGCCGCGGACGCATGCAGATGTTCATTTGGACAGGTCCGACCCCGGATCGCGACGGTACGGGAGACGCCGATATCATCATCCACGAAGTTACGCACGGAACATCGAACCGCCTGCACGGCAATGGTTCGGGACTTGGCAACCAGGGCGGAATGATGGGCGAAGGCTGGGGCGATTTCTACGCCCACGTAATGACCTCGAAGCCGTCAGATCCGGCGAACGGTGTCTATTCCGAGGGCGGATACGCGACGTATCAGCTTGGCGCCGGCTTCACCTCTAACTACTTCTACGGCATCCGCCGCTTCCCGACCGCCGTTATGGCATTTACGGGCGGCCCGCAGAACAAGCCGTATAACCCGCTGACCTTCGGTCACATCAACGCGGGTTGCGATACCACGCTTGGTACGCCTTCGACCGCAGTGTCGAGCGCGTTCCCACGCAGCCCGGTCATCGCGACCTCCGGCAGCTGCTCGCAGGTACACAACGCCGGCGAGATCTGGAAATCGGCACTTTGGGAAGTCCGTACCAAATACGTCGCAAGACGCGGGTTCGCGAACGGATCGCAGGCAGTTCTTCAGCACGTTACAGACGGCATGAAGCTTACGCCGGTCAACCCGACGATGCTTCAGGAACGCGATAGCATCATCGCCGCAGCGGCTGCAGCTCCTGTTTCACCGCAGGCCTCTGCAGATGCATCGGATGTCCGTGAAGGCTTCCGTATCCGCGGCTTCGGCTGGTCGGCAAGCGTCCAGTCGGCATCGGCGGTTACTGAGGCTTTCGATTCACCGAACGCTTCGCTTTCGACCTTTGCGGTCTCGGATGCGAGCGGCAACGGCAGCGGCTTCCCCGATCCGGGCGAGACAGTTCAGCTCGCGATTGGCGTCATCAACCCGAACACCGGTGCGCCTATCACCAATGTTACGGTCAGCATCAACGGCGGTGCTCCCGTCAGCTACGGAACGATCAACGATGGTCAGACGGTAACCAACAACATCCCGTACACCATCGATTCGAACGCTCCCTGCGGAAGTTCTGTTTCGTTGAGTATCGTTGTATCGAGCACGCTCGGCGCACAGCCGGCTGTTGTTCGGAACTTCGTGCTTGGTCAGCCTGTCGGTATCGTCGAAAACTTTGACGGCGTTACCGCTCCGAACCTGCCTTCAGGTTGGACGAATACGCAGGATGTCGGGACGCTCATCAACTGGACGACCACCGCGACCGGACCGGATACCGCTCCGAACTCCGCGTTCGCGAACGATCCTTCGGGCGTGAACATGGCTTCGCTCGAAACGCCTTCGATCCCGATCACGTCGGCTGCCGCTCAGATCAAATTCCGCAACAAATACGTTACGGAAAGTACGTTTGACGGTGCCGTGCTTGAGATCCAGATCGGTGCAGGCGCTTGGCAGGACTTCATCACTGCAGGCGGCGTTTGGGTTTCGGGCGGTTATAACGCAACGATCAGCACCAGTTTCCAAAGCCCGATCGGGGGCCGTCAGGCATGGACAGGAACTTCGGCGGGCGGTTATATCAACACCGTCGGAACTCTTCCGGCAGCGGCCAACGGCCAAAGCGTCAAGTTCCGCTGGAGAATGGCTTCGGATTCGTCCGTTGGCTCCACCGGCATCAACATTGACGGCGTCGAGATCGTGAGCAGTTTCACCTGCACGCCGGTAACGACGGTCGGCAATGCGCGGGCCGACTTTGACGGCGACGGTAAGACGGATGCATCCGTGTTCCGTCCGTCGGAAGGCAACTGGTACTCGCTCGGTTCAACTGCAGGCTTTGCGGCACTGCATTGGGGAGCCAATGGCGACACGATCGTTCCCGGAGATTACGACGGTGACGGCAAGGCAGATTTCGCGGTGTTCCGTCCGGATAACACGGAAGGCAACCCTGACTTCTTCGTCTTGAACTCGAACGGGTTCGTATTCAACGGATTTGCACACGGCGTCGTTGGCGACGTTGCAGTTCCGGGCGACTTCGATGGCGACCACAAGGCTGACATCGTTGTTTGGCGGCCTGCAGAAGGCAACTGGTACATCTGGGGCTCAGTAAGCCAGACGACCACGATCGCATCGTTCGGAATGAATGGCGACAAGCCTTTCGCGATGGACAAGGACGGCGACGGCAAGGCTAATCTTTCCGTATATCGGCCGAGCGATCACACCTTCTACATGGCGAATGCGACGGGAGTCCCAGCTCAGAACTTCACGGCAGTGCCGTGGGGTGTTGACGGCGACAAACTTGTCCCGGCTGACTATGATGGCGACAACAAGGATGACGTTGCGGTTTATCGCCCGTCAAACGGAACGTGGTACATCTACACGCAGTCAGGCAACACGATCACGACCCAATTCGGCCTTGCTTCCGATACACCGGCACCGGGCGATTATGACGGCGATGGCACAGATGACATCGCGGTCTATCGCGGCGGAACGTGGTATGTCAACGCTTCGACGGCCGGATTCCAGGTCATCTCGTTTGGTGTCGCAAGCGACATTCCTGTCCCGTCCGCATACATCCCCGGCCTCGTCGGCGGTGGTGGCGGCGGAGGCGGCGCAGTGACCGTAAGCTACACAGGGCCGGATGTCGCTATCCCGGATAACACCCCGGCTGGTGTGAACATCAACGTCCCTGTCTCGGGCGTCGGTACGATCTCCGATCTGAATTTCAGCATCGATCAGGTCGCCGGCGGAACCTGTGACGGAACGGTCGGTGATGTCGATTGCGGCATCAACCATTCATGGGTCGGAGACATCATCCTGAAGATCACATCGCCGGGCGGTACGACCGTCACCGTGATCGACCGGGTCGGTACCCCTCCTGGAACAGTTGGCTGCAGCAACAACAACTTCGCGTTGATCACACTCAACGATGATGGTGGGCTACCGCCGATCGAATCCCAGGCGAACCCGGGACCGACTTGCACTAGCTCTTTGAAGTTCCCCTCGGGCAACTTCTCACCGAACAACGCGATGTCTGCCTTTGACGGGCAGAACGCGGATGGGACGTGGGTCGTGAACATCTCGGACAACGCGGGTGGCGACACCGGCACTGCCCGTGCGTTCTCGTTGATCTTCAACTCGGGCAACTAACCCCGACACGCTTTGCGGAAGGCTCCCTTTCGAGCCTTCCGCGAACATAAAAATCGAAAGTGGCTGCTCGGACACGATGTCCGAGCAGCCTTTTTCATTTTTGTGCATTTTGTCCGTTTTGTCCGTTTTGTGCATTTTGATACAAAACGTGCATTTTGATACAAAACGTGAAAAACGTGCTTCAAATGTTCGCGGGTGTTTCGGTAAGCTTGTTGATGGTTGGTTGGTCTTTGAAAATTTACTAGAAGAGTTCTCTTTGTCTCCCGTCTCCTGTCTCCTGTCTGCCTCCCGGGAAGCGTGCCTTGCACGCGACAGAGGCATGTCGGCGGCAGAACCGCCTTCGAGGTGGAGATGATGATGGACGGTGCTACAAACATTTGGCTTCTAACGGAGCCGAGGCGTCGCCTTAACGTTGTGTGAGGCGAACGCTGAGCCCTTACTCACGTGCGGGCTACTGACACGGCCTTTGCGTGCTTTGCGATAGAAACAAAAGCGATACCGCAAAGGGTGAAGAGCAACACCCGCAAAGGCCGCGGAGAGGAGGAATTCGGCACCGTGGGCAACCCGTACTTCGCGGTTCTGACGCTGAGCCCTTACTCACGTGCGGGCTACCGACACGGCCAATACTCCCCGAACTCTACGAACTCTATGAACTCTATGAACGGTTTAACCAGGTTTATTGACATCGGAGGGATTTGGGCATATTGTTCTAACACACGATCGATAAGACTTTTACTCGCCGAAAGGCGTCAAAAACCGGCAGCTCAACACCCAACCGAAGGAGTAGGAATTATGTCCATAAAGTTTGAACGGATCGCCATATTGAAGGCGGCGGCAATCTTGCTTGCGGCCGTTATCGCACTTGTCGGCTCGCTCGCATTTGAGCCTGCGGTCGAACGGACGGCGGCCTCTGCCTTCGGGCCATCTGCCTCGTTCACCAATGCGCCGGGCGAGAGCAACTGCACGGCGTGTCACTCGAGCTTTCCGGTGAACAGCGGCACCGGCAGCGTTACGATCACGGGACTTCCGGCAAATTATTTACCCGGTCAAGTCATTCCGATCACCGTCCGCGCAGCTCAGTCGGACGCGACGATATTCGGCTTTCAGTTGACGGCGATCGACCGCGACGGCAAGCAGGTGGGAACCGTTGGATTACCGTCGCAGACGCCCGCGCAGATGCAGACGATCATCGGCCTCGTAGGCGGGCAGACACGCACTTATGTCGAGCACACTGTTGACGGCATAACGCCGACAGTGTTCGGATCGAAATCGTGGACATTCAACTGGACGGCGCCTGCGACACGCAAAGGCAAGATCAGCTTTTACGCTTCCGGCAATGCCGCCGACAGCAGCGGTTCGCCGACGGGCGACTACATTTATACGACCAATGAGAGCACGCTTTCGGGGACGGCAATTTCGAGCTTTGACTCCGATACGGCGAGTGACACGGCGGTTTGGCGGCCTTCGAGCGGTGTTTGGTACAGCCTGAACAGCAGCGACGGCGGCTTTCAGGCGATCCAATTCGGGTCGAGTGGCGACCAAATAACGCCGGGCGATTATGACGGCGACGGCATTTCCGACCGAGCGGTCTTTCGCCCTTCGACTGGCGCGTGGTACGTCCTAAAAAGCGGCGGCGGCACGCTTATAATGGGCTTCGGGCAGAATGGCGACATTCCTGTCCAGGCGGACTATGACGGCGATCTAAAGACGGATGTTGCGGTCTATCGGCCGTCGAACGGCCTTTGGTATATCTGGGGCTCGACGAGCGGCCTGATGGTGCGACAGTTCGGGCTTTCGACCGATCGTCCCGTAACCGGAGATTTCGACGCGGACGGAGTCGCAGATATCGCCGTTTATCGGCCCTCGACCGGCGTCTGGTATATACAGGCATCGACCGCCGGATTCCGCACGGCGCAGTTCGGCCTTGCAGAAGATCGTCCAGTTGTCGGCGATTATGACGGCGACGGCCGCAGCGACATTGCCGTCTATCGGCCTTCGACGGGCGTTTGGTATGTGATGCGTTCGACCGACGGTTTCTACGCCGCACAATTCGGGAACTCGACGGATATTCCCGCCCCGAATGATATCGAGGGCGACGGCAAGACCGACATCTCTGTCTTCCGGCCGTCAACCGGACTTTGGTACGGGCTTCGTTCGTCCGACCAGCAGTTGTTCGTCGCGGCATTCGGCACGAACGGAGATGTTCCGGTCGCGTCAGGCTATCTGCCGTAAAAGCACGAAAAAATGTCCCGCTTGAGCCTTTTTGAAGGGCTCGAGCGGGACACTCGGAAAAAACATTCCTTTCGAGATCAAACCATTACGGTTTGTTGACAGGGCCGACAGGAGCGGGACCGACTTGAACATCGGGACGCGAAAGCGTCGAACCGGGGATCACAGGATTCGGAACTTCGGTCTCGCGTGACGAGTTCGACGGCGGATTGCCCATCGGAACCGGCTGGATGATCGTCTGCGGAACAGGAGCTGTGCCGTCCTGTCGAGAAGCATTGTAATCCGGCCGTTTGATTCGCGGCGTAATGAAGAACAGGATCTCGTTCGTATTTCTCGTAACACCTTTTCGTTTGAAGAGGTGGCCGAGAAGCGGGATCCTAGAAAGGCCGGGCGTACGATCCTGGCTTTCGCGCTCGTCGTCAAAGAGAACGCCGCCGACCACGGTCGTGCCGCCATCCGGAACCATAACTTCGGTCTTCATACTCTGATTGTTGATCGCCGGCGGGGCAGAGCCTGTAATCGTCGCTGTCGAAGCATTTTCTGCAACGACGTTCAACACAACTGTGCCGACATCGGTGATGCGGGGTGTGATCGCGAGACGAAGCGGTACATCGACGTAGGTGGTCGTCGCGATGAGCGTGCCGCCTGAGCCGCTACCGGGCTGAATCGTCGTAATCGGGATCTTTGTGCCGCTCTTGATCTCCGCAGGGCGGTTGTTAAGAGCAGTTACACGAGGAGTTGCGATGACCTTTGCTTCGCCCTTCTGCTCACCTGCGGTGATCAAAGCGCTAAGCTGAGCCGTACCGAAGACGCCGGTCGTCAGACCGATCGCCGAAGAAGCGATCTTCGACATCAGGTCGTTTCCGATCGACGGAATAGGCGTTCCGGGATTTGGCGTAAGAGCAGACGTTGCTCCCGGCATCGTTCCACCGACAACCGTGCTGCCGCGTTTGCCGTTAAGTATCGCACCCAACTGTACGCCGATGTCGCGGCTGAAGTTGCGTGTAGCGACGACGATGCGAGCTTCGATCTCGACCTGCGGTTCAGGCTGGTCAAGGATGTCAATGAGCTGTTTGATCGCGTCAATGTTCGAGCGAACATCCGTAACGATCAGTGAATTCGAACGAGAATCGATCTCGATCGAACCGCGACGCGAAAGGCGACGCTTGATGATCGGGAGAAGGCCGTCGCCTCCGGCGCCGCCGGCCTGCGAGCTGCCTGACGATCCCGATGATGCTGATGAATCAGCCGACGTACCCGCGGTCGTTGACTGCGAAGCGGACGCTCCGGACGCCATTGCGTAGTTCAGGCGAATAAGCTCCGTAACGAGCGGCGAAGTATCAAGAACATTGTTCTGCTTTGCTCGATATAGCTCACCTTCGTCGGCAAGCGTCTTGTTATCGGCAACACGCAGGATGTTCCCGTTCACCTGTATGCCGAGACCCTGCGACTGCAAAACAGAGTCAAGAGCATAGTTCCAGGGAACTTCGTTCACCTTTACGGTAACGGGCACGTCCTTGACGGATCTGTCGATCACGAAATTGATGCCGTACTGATCGGTAATGTAAGAAAGGATGTCTCGAATGTCGGCATTGACGACATTGAGGTTGACCGGTTCGCCGACGAACCCGGGCTTTCCGTAGTTGTCGCCCTGATCCTGCGGCTGAACCTTCTGGCCTAAGGCGGCCATCGCGAGCAGCACGGTAAGCAGAATAAGCACTCCTGCCTTACGCACCGCTGTTAATGAGAAGATCTGTGAAGTCATGTTTCCTCCGTTTATTCACGAGATGCCTGAGCCTGAACCGTAAGGTCCATTTTGGGGATCGGCATCCCTTATGTAGAGCTTTTTATTGTGGGCGTCCTTATTTGTGGTTCTTGGCGACCTTGACGGGCCGTTTTGACGCCTTTGAAGGCTTTTCCGTTTCCTTATCAGCCGGGAGCGAATTCATCTCGTCAACCGGTGAAATGATCGGGGCAGGTGCTGCGACAGTCGCACCGGGCTGTTGGCCGGCGGCAACCTGCGGCTTGGCATTCGCAGCCTGCATTGGGGCAGTGCCCTCGATCTGTGCCTTCATCGTATATTGCTGAAGCGGTTTGTACTCGACCGACGCGACGAATTTCTTCGCTGCGGTCTTCGTCACGCGTCTGAACACGAGACGATTCTCTTCGACCGCGACGAGTTGTCCGTCAAAGAACTTTTCGCCCGGATAGATCGTGTATGAGAGCTTGATAGGCGAAGCCTCGACCATTGCCGCCCAGCCGCGAGGCGTCTTGAACACGCCGTTGACATTTATCTCGCTGACCAAGAGCACGCTCGTAACCTTCGGCACGGGCTGGCCGGTCGCGACAGCGTTCTCACGAAGCCGTTTGTAGTAGTCGATGCGGGCTTCGATCGCCGGCGGTCCAAAATTCACCGGTACTTTTGCCTTTGCGGCATCTGAGGACGACTGCCTCGAAGGCTCTCGCTGCCTCATAAAGCTGGGCTTGGCGAATGGATCTCGCTGTGCCGAGACACTTGCGAAGTCTCCGCCGAGGATGACGAGGGCGACTGCCATCGCGGCGAGGCCGATACTTTTCTTGAATGACATTGTGTTCATACCTATTTACTCTCGTGTCGGAAGTGGGGCCGTAGGTTTCTTATGATCTAGGCGGGTTTTGCCGGAGCTGCTGCAGGAGCGGCGGCCGGAGCGGCTGTGCCGGGAGCCGCAGGAGCTGCGCCGGGTGCGGCCGCGGGCTTAGCGCCGGGCTTTGCATTCAGATCGGTAGGTGCGGCATAGTATGCCGACAGTAGGAACTGAGCGTGGAGCGTCTTATTCGCGGTCTGTTTATCAAGCTGGTTGAGCTTGAAATCTGTGATCGAGACGATACGCGGCAACTTTGCCATCTGCTCGAAGAAGTTCTTGAGGTTCGCAAAATTGCTGTCGATCTCGACCTCGACGGGCTTTGCCATAATATCGCCCTGCTGCGTGTCGTCACGCGGCGAGAACCGCATCACGATGAGCTTGCTGCTGTTGGCCGTATCCTGAAGGCCCTGTAGGACGTTCGTGATCTCCCGCTGTTCGGGAAGAAGAACCTTAAGTTCATCGTATTCGGCGGTCTTCGTAGCGAACAGAGCGCGGAACTCATTGATGTGCGCCGTAGCAAGACGCGCGTTCTCGTTCTGCTGCTGAAGCTGTGCGACTTCGTCCGAGATCTTGGCCGTTTCCGCCCGCGTCTCGCTCGTGAAGAAGTACCACACGCCTGCCCAAAGAAGAGCACCGAGACAAAGCATCAAACAAAGCTGCAGAGGCCATTTAAGATTTTTGAATTTATCTAACATGGTATTTTCACCTACTCTCTCTGGGATCTAATTCTTAGCAACCTGTGTCGGGGCTGCCGGAGCCTGCGGTTGCGTGGAAGCTGTTGTCGCTCCGCCGTGGTCGGCGCCCGCGGCCTTCGAAGGCGTATAGGCACACTTGATCGTAAAGTTGACGATCGAGACCTTATTGGCGTCAGGCGATGCGCCCTGCTTCATCACGACGTTCTGATTCACGATCTCGTTCCTGGCTGTCTCGATCGATAGATTTGAGAAGAGGCCGTTCGAGAATTCGAGGCTTCGGCCGAACTGCGTAACTTGCTGTTCGTCGGGCGAATTGCCCTTGAAGACCATCTGGTCGCCGGCCTGTTCGACGCTCTCGAGATAAAGCCCCGGAACCATCGCGGCACGTTCCGTAACAGCCGCAAGCACGGCATTCGGACCGGCTTGATTCGCCCGCAGGGTCTTGATCGCGTCGATCCTGGAGTCGAT
>DAORTR010000038.1:16268-19392 GCA_035432765.1 Pyrinomonadaceae bacterium | reverse complement strand
CGCATCCTCTGCAAGCCCGTAAATGAAATGCGGTTTGCGAAACCCCTTAACCACTCCTTTCTGCATCACGAGATGATCGCGTTCAAGCGCCAAAAGATGTGCGCGGACAGCGTTATCCGTGATACTCAGAGCGTCCGCGAGGTCGTTGACCGTGCGGTCTCCGCTGCGCAGTTCCAGCACTATGCGGCCTCTCGTGCTCGAAAAAAACCTCTCATCAAACTTCGTCAGAGCCATAGTCCCTCGATCTCAAAAATAACAAATTCGACGGAATATTACAATAAGTCAAAAGAGTTCTTGACTTATTAGGACAATAGGAATATTCTGCGATTACAGCAATGGATTTTCGCTGATAACAAAGGTTAAAAGGAAGGGAAAAATGGAAACAATAATGACAGCAGCGGGTACGATCGCCGAAGAAAAGGCCGCGGACAAGACGAGTGCGGGATATCAGGCGTTTCACCTCTTGAAGTTCGCGTTCATCGTGGCGCCGATCGCGGCGGGCTTGGATAAATTCTTTCACGTGCTTGTGAACTGGGATCAGTATCTTCCCGGCGTCGTGAACAATATGCTCGGCGGCCACGGGCACGAATTTATGTACGTTGTCGGCGTGATCGAGATCGTCGCGGGCATCGGCGTGTTCTTACGGCCGAAGATCTTTGCGTATGTCGTGATGCTTTGGCTGGTCGCGATCATCATTAACCTGTTGATGATACCGGGGTATTTCGACGTTGCATTGCGTGACCTCGGCCTTGCGATCGCGGCTCTCGCTCTCGCACGTTTGAGTCAAGAGTATGCGTAATTTGTTTCAAAGGGCATATACTCGAAATCAAGAGGTCTTGTAATGTCTTTGAGTATGAAAAGAGCTTATGAGGAGCCTGCGGCGACGGACGGTAAACGGATATTGATCGACCGTTTGTGGCCGCGGGGCATCTCAAAAGAGAAGGCGCGGATCGATCTCTGGATGAAGGAGATCGCGCCGAGCACGGAGCTTCGTAAGTGGTTCGGGCACGATCCAGAAAAATGGAAAGAATTCCAGACGCGCTACAAGAGAGAACTTCACGAGAACGCCGAGCTTGTTGATTCCATACGCGAGATGGCGTTGGCCGAAACCGTAACACTCGTCTATTCCGCCAAGGACGAAGCGCACAACGACGCCGTCGTTCTGCTCGAATATCTAAAGCGATAGCCGACGCCTCGCGTTCCCGCAGATCGTCCGGCGTTTGTCGGAAGCAGCCGCTAGCCGAATCCGTCCGATTCCGGCGGGCCGCCCTTTGCAGCGGGGAGACGCCTAGGCTTTTAGAATGCCGCTAAAAATCGTAAAATCATCTGTTATGTTAAATCCCCTAATTTAGGAGCTAATAAGAGATGAAGATCGGTCTTCCGAAAGAGATCAAGGACAACGAATATCGCGTAGGCCTAACGCCTGCGGGCGTCCAGGACTTGACGCGTGCGGGACACGAAGTGTTTGTACAGAAAACTGCGGGCGAAGGCTCTGGGTTCGCGGATGAGCAGTATGTAAAGGCCGGCGGAAAGTTGTTGAACACCGCGGACGAAGTTTGGCAGACGGGCGAGATGATCGTGAAGGTCAAGGAGCCGATCGCTCCTGAATATCCGCGTCTGCGTGAGAACCATCTGCTTTTTACGTACCTGCATCTTGCTCCGGAACCTGAACTCACGAAGCAGATGCTCGAGCGGAAAGTAACGGGCGTTGCCTACGAGACGATCACGAAGGACGGCCGTCTGCCGCTTTTGACGCCGATGTCCGAGGTTGCGGGCCGTATGTCTGTGCAGGTCGGTGCGACGTATCTTGAGAAGATGAACGGCGGCCGCGGCATTCTGCTCGGCGGCGTACCGGGCGTGCCGGCGGCGAATGTCGTCATCCTCGGCGGCGGTATCGTCGGCACGGAAGCCGCAAAAATGGCAGTCGGCCTGGGAGCAAAAGTTACGATCATCGATCGAAATCTTGACCGTCTGCGTCAACTCGACGACATTTTCCTTTCGAAGGTTCAGACGCTTGCATCTTCTCGCTATGCGGTCGAAGATGCGATCTCGCACGCGGATCTCGTTATCGGAGCGGTGCTTGTTGTCGGCGCCTCGGCTCCGAAGCTCGTAACGCGCGATATGCTGCATCTCGTTCCGTCCGGCTCCGTGCTCGTGGACGTTGCGGTCGATCAGGGTGGATGTTTTGAGACGACGCATGCGACGACGCACTCGAACCCGACGTTCTTCGAGGAAGGCGTGCTTCATTATTGTGTTGCGAATATGCCGGGTGCGGTTCCACGTACTTCGACATTCGCATTGACGAATGCGACGCTGCCGTATGCTCTCGATCTCGCAAATAAAGGCTTTGAGCAGGCGATCAAGGATGACGCCGGTTTGCGCGAAGGCGTGAATACTTACGCAGGCAAGCTAACGTACGAGGCCGTCGCCGAATCGCAAGGCCTCGAATACACGCCGCTCGATACGCTCATGTCGGAACCGTCTGCGTAAGCGGGCGGCCAGTTCGATTCGATATGAGCAAGTGGAACGACACAGACGAGCCGATGGCCTTTCTGATCACGTTCCGGACATACGGAACATGGTTGCCCGGAGACGAACGCGGCTCAATAGACAAGTACCATAACAAATATGGCGGGCCGCGAGCGGTAGTAAGCGGGGCCCGCTCTGACATTCATTCCGCGAGGCTTAAATCAGAACCCTATTTACTTAACGCTAAAGCCAGGATGATTGTTGAGGCCGCTATAAAGGAAGTCTGTATATTTCGCGAATGGTGTCTGATCGCTCTTGCCGTCCGAACGAATCATGTACATGTAGTAATATCGGGAAATTGTGATTCGGCCAAGATGCTAAACGACCTGAAAGCATACTCGACTCGAAGGCTGCGTGAGGTCGGTATTTGGGAGCATACTCACAGCCCTTGGGTTGATAAGGGCAGCAGACGTTATCTTTGGACAGAGGAGCACGTCGGAGCTGCATCAAACTATGTTCTGAATGGGCAAGGCGGGCCGTTGCCTGAGTTTGATTGAACTGACCGCCCGCTTACGCAGGCGGTTCTGACAAGAACTGACCGCCCGCTTACGCAGGCGGTTCTGACGAGAACTGACCGCCCGCTTACGCAGGCGGT